>JBLRWR010000069.1:0-9588 GCA_047921135.1 Candidatus Brevefilum sp. | reverse complement strand
CAAGTGGAAGAGATGCCTTGTGCGAGGATGCTGAAGAACGGGTCCCGGAATAAACTGCTCACGACCATGGGAACCACCAGTCCTATCACCTGGGTGCGCCCGCTGATCAGGCTGCGCGCCACTGGACTGGGTTGATAGCCCGTTTTATTGATGATGGTTTGAACTTTGACCCGGGTTTGATCGCTCACATTTTCGTCATCATTAAGCACGCGAGAAACTGTTGAGCGGGATACGCCAGCAAGTTTTGCAATTTCTTTAATCGTTGTCATACTCGTAATCTTCCCCGCGTTTTCCTTCGGCACCATGCCTCGAACACGGAAAACCGGCCAATTTCTCTAAGAAACTGGTTTTTCTTCTTGGGGGTGAGTACACAAGGACTTGCTGGTCGATTACATCTTACACGAAGATGGGAGATTTGTCAAAGGTTTGGTGTCGGGCGATCAGGGCAATTTGCGGAAATAAATAATTGTTCTGGATAATTATCCCCGGAGAGGAAGGCCGAGCACACAGATCGAAGAAGGTAATGTTAACAATCTTAACCCCAGTAAGAAAACTATTGACAACTGCCCTGATTTCATGTAATATGGAATTGGGACCGATCCCAAAACGGCTGTGTTGTGAGTTTTTGATCCTTTGCCAGATCATGGGTTTAGATTGGTCCCAAAGCGGATAAGTGGTCATTTTAATTGATTAAAAACTGGTTTGCTTCTTGGTGAGTACACACGTATGGTCAAATTATTGGGATCGATACCAGAAATTGGATAGCAAAATGATCGCTGGGACGCTTGATTTTCATTTCAACATTAACGCGATGTTATCGAATAAATAAAGGAGGTGATTGGGCGGACAAGACTTGAATAGAAAGTTTTTCGATTGTTTGACGTTTTGAATACTGTACGAAAAGATACGATTTGACCCAAAACATAAGATTATCTCGAAGGAGAAAAGTGATGAATAAAAAATGGATATTAATCCTCAGCCTGGTCATTGCCTTTAGCATGGTTTTGGCAGCTTGCCAATCTGCGGCTGAAGTCCCGCCGTTAGATGAACCGGCTCTTGACGAACCAGAGACAGTTGTTGAAGAACCCCCAGCCCCAACCGGTGATACGGTTCGCATACGCTGGTTTGTTGGTCTGGGCGCTGGCTCGGATGCCGGCACCTTTGAACCCCAACAGGCGGTTGTGGATGATTTCAACGCTTCACAGGATGCGATTGAACTGGTCCTGGAAATTGTGGATAACGAAGTTGCCTACGACACCCTGGCCACCCAGATTGCGGCCGGAAACGCCCCTGACATTGTTGGCCCGGTCGGCATTCGTGGTCGGGACACCTTCAAGGGCGCCTGGTTGGACCTGACACCTTATATTGAAGCAAACAATTATGACCTGAGCGTTTATGATCCCGCCCTGGTTGATTTCTACATGGTTCAGGAAGAAGGCCAATTGGGTATTCCCTTCGGTATCTTCCCGTCCTTCATGATCTACAACTTCGACCTGTTTGACGAGGCTGGCCTGAACTATCCGCCTGCCCAATACGGCGAAAAATATGTCTGGCCGGATGGTACGGAAGCGGAATGGGACATGGACACCCTGCGCGAACTCTCCATGATGCTGACTGTGGATGCCAATGGCAACGATGCCACCATGGAAGAATTTGATTCGGAAAACATCGTTCAATTTGGTTTCCAGAACCAGTGGACTGATCCCCGCGGCATTGGCACCTTCTTTGGCGCCGGTTCTTTCCTGGCCGATGATGGCGTGACCGCACAAATCCCCGAACCCTGGCAAGCTGCCTGGAAATGGACCTATGATGGCTGGTGGACCGAATGGTTCATCCCCAACGGGCCTTATGGCGGCGCGGACTTCCTGCAAGGGGGCGGTGGCCCATTCTCATCGGGCAACCTGGCCATGATTCACATGCACACCTGGTACGTTGCGCCCTGGGCTTTGGGCGATGTCGGTTTTGATTGGAATTTCGGCCCAACCCCCGCTTATGAGGGCACGATTACCTCGAAGATGCATGCCGATACCTTCGGTATCCCCAAGGGCAGCAAGAACCCGGAAGCAGCTTTTACAGTCCTGACCTATATGCTCAGCGAAGAAGTTGCGCCAAAATTGCTCAATATTTATGGTGGTATGCCTGCTCGTTTAGCACTGCAAGACACCTACTTCGAACAATACACTGATGACAACTTCCCCGGCAAAGATATTAACTGGCAGGTGGTTGTTGACAGCATGGCCTATGCCGACAATCCCAACCATGAAAGCTGGATGCCTTCGTTCCTGGAGACGACAGATCGCTATAACGAATTCTGGAACTACGCCGCCAACACACCGGGTTTGGACATGGATGCAGAAATGGAAGTCCTGCGTCAGGACCTGCAAAGAATCTTTGATGCAGCACAATAGCATCTAACGAAATAAAATTTGTTTTCAGCCTGGGCGAGATTGATGCCCAGGCTGAAATCAAAAAGGGTGTGAGGTGATGATATGACAGTATTAGATGCTGCGCGATCGTTAAAAGCTGAAGCTAAAGAACCCATGACCGAAGCTCGGAAAAAAGAAGCCCGCTGGGGGTTGTTCTTCCTCAGCCCGTGGATGATCGGCTTTTTGCTGTTTTATTTACTGCCCATGATCGCATCGTTTATCTTTTCATTATTACGCTATACCCCCGCGGTGCCGGAAAACACCATGTTCATTGGTTTATCCAACTGGCAGCGGGCCATTGTGGTTGATAGGGAAGTTCGGCTCTCCTTCACCCGGACGCTGCATTTTGCAGCCATTTCACTGCCAATTAGCTTAAGCTTTGCCCTGTTCCTGGCGATCATCCTCAATTCTAAAAATGTGATCGGCAAAACGATTTATCGAACCCTGTTTTATATGCCTTCCATGATCCCGCTGGTGGCCACCGTCCTGATTTGGAACGGCGTTCTAAATGAGCAGACGGGATGGATCAATGTCATCATTGAAAGATTGACTGGCATCCAGGCTACGGGGACTCAGGGGTTGCGCTGGCTGGCAGACCCCAATCTGGTCTATTATGCCTACACCATGTTTGGACTGTGGGGGGTGGGCAACGCCATGATCATTTTCCTGGCCGGTATCCAAGGTGTGCCGACTGAGCTTTATGAGGCGGCAGAGATCGATGGCGCGGGTTATTTTACTCGCTTGTTTAAGATTACCATTCCCATGATCACATCGGTCATTTTTTACCAGCTTGTGTTAGGGGTGATCGGTTCTCTGCAATATTTCCTGGCGCCGTTTGTGCTTAATGGCGGGACTGGATTCCCCGAGGGGATGACGCGCTTTTATATGGTCTATTTTTACAAACAGTCCTTCTCGTTCTTCAATATGGGCTATGGTGCCACTTTGGCCTGGTTGATGTTTATTTTCTCTCTGATCCTGACCATTGTTTTGTTCGGCACAGCAAAATACTGGGTGTATTACGCACAGGAGGAACGGAAATGACAGATATTAACAATAAACAACGAAAAACCCGATCGCGGAAGGTTCAGAATCGCATCACGACTGTCCTGGTGACCAGCCTTGTGTTAGCTATTTTGATTCTTTTCTTGATCCCATTATTGTATGGCATTGTCACCGCATTGAAGACGGATGCCCAATTCAGCCAGATTGGGGCACCCTGGTGGCCTGCCACCGAGGCACAATTCGAGTACGAGGGAAAATCCTACCCGATGTATCTGGTCCCGATGGAGGATGGGCGTATCAGGGACTTGGCGCTGGTGGCCCCAGGGCGCCAGGAAAGCCAATTCATCGATCCTGAAGACACAGAAGCTGGGTTGATCACCTGGCAGGGCTCCTGGCGCACGCTTGATCGGGATTGGGAATTCGATCCGCAGTGGGGTAACTTCATGCGAGCTTGGGATACGATCAATTTCCCCAGGCTGCTGTGGAACACACTTAAATACGCGGGTATCACTACCTTTGGCGCAGTGTTCTCTTCTGCACTGGTGGCCTATGGGTTCGCCCGCTTCCGCATTCCTAAGAAGAATGTGCTCTTTATGCTCATGCTCTCGACGGTGATTTTACCGGGTGCGGTCACCTTGATCCCCACTTACTTCGTCTACCTGCAGTTGGGCTGGGTCGGCACCTGGCTCCCGCTGATGGTGCCCGCTTTCTTTGGTTGGGGCACGAATGTGTTTCTGATCCGCCAGTTTATCATGTCAATCCCGCTGGATTTGGATGAGGCTGCCATGATTGATGGTGCCAGCCCCTTGCGGATTTTCTTCTCGATTATCCTGCCGCAATCGGTGCCGGCCCTCACAGCTGTTTCGCTATTCCATTTCTTCTGGGCCTGGAATGACTATTTCAACCCCCTGATCTACCTGGTGGGTAATCCTGAGAAGTTCCCAATCACAATTGGTTTGACGGCCTTTAATAATCTGTATTCAGCGCAAACCAACCTGATCCAGGCGGCGTCGTTGATCTCCGCCGTGATCCCGGTGATTATCTTCTTCTTTGCCCAACGCATCTTCATGCAAGGTGTGGTCATCACGGGCGTGGAAAAATAGACTTACTGTATGGGTGAATCATGCCAGACAACTGCCAATCCCGATGTGTCCTGTTATTCGTGCTGGCAGTTGTTCTGGCATCGTTTGCTGCCTGTTCCCCTAAAACGCCATTAATTTCAGAACCCATACCCACACCGACCGTACCACCGGGGGCCTGCCTGGTCGCCCCGGATATTGAATTGGGGCCGATCAATCCCCTGGTGTATGGCGCCAATCACGGACCCTGGGCGGTCATCACCGATCAGACCCTGCCCTATGCGCAGGCATCAGGGGTGACCATGCTGCGCTTCCCCGGGGGTAACTGGGGTGACGAGAACGATTTGCAGCCCTATCATGTGGATATGTTTGTCAGCCTGGCCCGGGAGATGGGGAGTGCGGTCAGCCTGAATGCGCGTTTGTTTGGCGGCTCGCCTGAAAAAGCTGCCGACCTGGTGCGGTATGCCAATATCGAAAATGACTACGACATTCGCTATTGGGCCATTGGGAACGAACTGACCCTGTTTGCTACCGCGCGCGGCGTCCCGGAATATGGTGTGGATCAATTCAATGCTGAATGGCGCGCATTTGCTGAGGCGATGAAGGCGGTCGATGAATCGATCCTGTTGATTGGGCCGGAGCTGCACCAATTTGGGCCTGACCTGGCCAGCACGCCCAAAGACCCCTTCGGTTTGGATTGGATGACCGAATTTCTCGAGGCCAACGGAGACCTGGTGGATATCGTCTCCATCCACCGCTATCCTTTCCCGCGGGAAGGCGGGGGGCGCGCAGCCACCGTTGAGGAGTTGGCTGCGACCTCGGCTGAGTGGGACCAGATCATCCCCTTTCTACGCGATTTAATTCTTGAAAAAACTGGCCGTGACCTGCCGATTGCGGTGACCGAAGTCAATTCGCACTGGTCAAACGCGGTGGGCGGCGAAGCGACGCCTGATTCGTACATGAATGCCATTTGGTGGGCCGATGCGCTGGGGCGGATGATCAAGAACCAGGTGGCGATGGTGAATTATTTTTCACTGCAAAGCAACCCCAGCATTGGCGGGTACGGCTTATTCTCCCGGTCTGAGCCCCGGCCAACCTATTTTGTGTACCAGATCTACCAGGAACTTGGCGAAAACCTGGTTTTCGCGGGTTGTGATGACCCGAATCTGGGTATTTACGCGGCCACGGATGCTGAAGGCAGTCTGGCCATCATTGTGGTCAACTTAGGGTCGGCAGATCAGTCCCGTCCGGTCATTGTTGAGGGTGAAGATCTTACCCTCGTGGCGGTGTGGGGGTTTGACCAGGCTGATCTTCTGCATGAACGGACTGATTTCGCAGGGGACATCTTGGACTCATTGTATCTGCCTGGATATTCGATTACGTTATTGAAATTTGAGTGAGGATATGAAGAAACTTTTTTTACTGGCATTATTGATCTTAATCCCCCTTTCTGCTTGTCAGCCAGCAGCTGAGACGGCTGTCGAGCGCCCGCAGGTCGAACAGGCTACCCAGGAGGCTAGCACGCCTGAGGCGTCGGTAGAAATATTAATCCCGGATTATCTCAATCCCGACCTGCCTGCGGCTGATCGGGCTGCTGACCTTTTAAGCCGCATGTCGCTGGCTGAAAAGCTTGGCCAGATGACATTGATTGAAAAGGGCAGCATCACCCCAGATGCTGTGCGTGATTACTTTGTAGGCGCTGTGCTCAGCGGGGGCGGCGGTGCGCCGCGTGAGAACACCCCTCAAGCCTGGGTAGATATGGTGGATGCCTACCAGGCGGCGGCCCTGGATACGCCTCTGGCGATCCCGCTCATTTATGGCATTGACGCCGTTCACGGTCACAGCAATGTGAGGGGTGCGGTCATCTTTCCGCACAACATCGGCCTGGGTGCCGCCCGGGACCCTGACCTGGTGCGTGAGATTGCCCGGGTGACTGCCTTGGAAATGGCTGCCACCAATATTCATTGGAATTATGCCCCTGTTTTGGCTGTGGGCCAGGATATCCGCTGGGGCCGCACCTATGAGGTCTTCAGTGAGAACACCGATTTGGTGACGGAGTTGAGCGTGGCCTACCTGGAAGGCTTGCAGGGTGATGACCTGGCTGACCCCCTGACGGCCCTGGGCACCCCCAAACACTATGTCGGCGATGGTGGAACCCTGTGGGGTACGTCGCTGCGCTCAGGTTGGGAGATCGACCAGGGTGACCTGCAAGTGGACGAGGCGACCTTGCGCGCAGTTCATTTATCGCCCTACAAGGCCAACATTGATGCCGGCGCGCTGTCGATCATGGCTTCGTACAGCAGCTGGAACGGCACCAAATTGCACGGGCACGCCTATCTGCTCACTGATGTGCTCAAAGACGAACTGGGGTTTGAGGGCTTCCTGGTCTCCGATTGGCAGGCCATCGACCAGATTGGCCCTAATTATTACCAATCGGTGGTGACGGCCATCAACGCCGGCATTGATATGAACATGGTGCCCTACAGCCACTCCCTGTTTATCAACACGATGACCAAGGCGGTCGAAAATGGCGATATCCCCATGGAGCGCGTTGATGATGCCGTGCGCCGCATTTTGACGGTCAAATTCCAGATGGGGTTGTTTGAAAACCCCTTTTCCGACCCGGCGCTGCTTGACCTGGTGGGATCCCAGGCGCATCGTGACCTGGCCAGGGAGGCTGTGGCTAAATCGCTGGTCCTGTTGAAGGACGATGATGATGTCTTGCCCCTCAGCAAGGATACCCCATTGATCTTTTTGGCGGGTGAGGGGGCTGACGATATTGGCATCCAATGCGGCGGCTGGACGATTTCCTGGCAGGGGTCCAAAGGCGCCATCACGCCGGGTACGACCTTAAAACAGGCCTTTGAAGCGGCCTTTGACGGACAGCTTCAATACAACCGTTTTGGCAGGTATGAAAATATCCTGGATGCTAACGGCAGCCCGGCCATGGCGGATGTGGGCATCGTGGTGATCTCTGAGGATCCTTACGCAGAGGGCGAAGGTGATACGGACGACCTGACCCTCAGTGACATAGAGCTTGAATTGATTGCCCGCGTGGCCGAGCGCAGCCAGCGTGTGGTGGTGCTGGTCATGTCCGGGCGCCCGTTGGTGATCACCGAAGCCCTTGACCTGGCGGATGCCTGGGTGGCCGTCTGGCTGCCCGGCACCGAGGGCCAGGGCGTCGCCGATGTGCTCTTTGGCGATGCGCCTTTTGTGGGCAAGACGCCCTTCACCTGGCCGGCCTCAATGGACCAACTTCCGTTAGGCAGTTATGATACTGAACCTCTATTCCCTTATGGACATGGCTATGAAAAATAAAATTTGGTTAGGACGTTTTATTGTCTTAGGATTAGCACTGCTTGTTTTTGCCGGTTGCAGTGCTCAAACCGAACAGCAAACCTCAATATTGGCTGAACCCACACCGGAGTGGGAACGCGCAGGTTGGACCCTCATTTGGGCGGATGAGTTCGATGGTGAGGTGCTCGACCCATCCAAATGGGTCATGGAAATCGGCGGCCACGGCTGGGGCAATAACGAGAAGCAATTTTATACCGATCTACCGGAAAATGTGCGCTTGGAAGACGGCCAACTGGTGATTGAGGCGCGGGATGAATTTTTTGTCCGGCGGCATTACACCTCCGGACGGATTAAAACCCAGGGCTTATTTTCCTTCACTTATGGACGCGTGGAAGCGCGCATGAAACTGCCGTATGGTAACGGCATCTGGCCCGCGTTCTGGATGCTGGGTGAGGATATTGACCTCATCTCCTGGCCCTCCAGCGGTGAAATTGATATTATGGAGCACATCGGCCGTGAGCCCACCCGCATCTATGGCACGGTGCACGGCCCGGGCTATTCTGGGAGCGGCGGTGTGGGGCATTTCACCACCTTTCCTGCCGGGAGCCTTTCGGAAGAATTTCATACCTATGCCATCGAATGGGAACCAAACGAGATCCGCTGGTATGTTGACGATAAGCACTTCTTCACCCTTACCCCTGAGCAGGTGCCCGGTGAGTGGGTCTTTGATAAGGCCTATTTTATGTTGGTCAACCTGGCGGTCGGCGGCTATTGGCCTGGCGATCCAGATGAGACCACGGTCTTTCCGCAATTTTTGCTTGTGGATTACGTGCGGGTGTACCAGCGTCCAGACATGGTGGAGGTGTTCCAACCTTAAAGAGGACAGCGTGATGCGGGCGGCCCATGCCGTGGCTAAATACGATCAAGCCCTTATTAATTTAGAATACCTGCTGTTGATTGTGCAGTGATCAGTCGCAGCGGGAGCAAATTAAAAAATAATTCGAAAATCATCGTCAATTGCCCTGCACCGGAGCATTGATTTGTGTTAAAAGGCTGACCTATGAAAATAAAATACATCGTCTCTGCG
This sequence comes from Candidatus Brevefilum sp., assembly GCA_047921135.1. Taxonomy (GTDB): domain Bacteria; phylum Chloroflexota; class Anaerolineae; order Anaerolineales; family Anaerolineaceae; genus Brevifilum. The sequence goes on along the minus strand of JBLRWR010000069.1, from coordinate 697 downwards.
TTTGTTCTTCTGTTGTTATTATTAGCCGGCTGTCAGGCAGAATTTGTGGAGGAAGAAAATTTGGTTGAGCCAACTATAAAGGCAAAAGCTTATGAAGAAATCCCTGGGGTTTATTTGGGCACTTTTCATGGGACGCAGAGTTCCAGTGTGGTCTTGTTTGAGAAAATCGGTAAGGGCGTAGCCGTTTCAGCCAATTACTCCAGCTTTGCCAGTGAATTTCCGAACGGGTTTGTCCTGGGAAATGCCGCTGTGGGCCGGATCACCTTTTTGACGTGGGAATTTACGCCGGGTGCCACCCAGCAGGTGGCGGACTACGAGGGCAGAGTGCTTGAGGCAATTATCGACGGGGTCTATGATGACACGCTCATCCGTTGGGCGGAGGGTGCCCGGTCGGTTGATAAGCCCGTTTTTCTGCGATTTGCACATGAAATGAACGGGGATTGGTACCCCTGGTCCGGGATTAAAAACGGCGGCGGCCAAACGGACGGCTATGGTTCCCCAGAGCTTGCCGATGGGCCTGAACGGTACGTGGATGCCTATCGCCATGTGCACGACACCTTTCTTGCCCACGGTGCGGATAACGTCCTGTGGGTGTGGTGCCCGAATGCGCCTTTCGAGGTGATGGAGCACGCCCTGGGCGCCTGGAATAATGCTGCGGCCTACTACCCGGGCGATGATTATGTCGATTGGCTGTGTT
>JBLRWR010000068.1:0-9593 GCA_047921135.1 Candidatus Brevefilum sp. | reverse complement strand
CTACCTGATGGCATCAGAACCAGGCTCTTTTGCCCAAAAGACAGTCAAACAACGCCTGCCGAAAATTCTTGAACAGGTCATATCAACAACTGACTTTCCACTGCATATAAACCAGAAATTGCAAAATTTTTTGGTTGAGCTGATCCACGGCCAGGTTCAGCTGCTTGCAGAAGAATCAGGGGACCGGGACCTTTGGGATCGTGATCTGCAACCCTGGATGGGAAACCAATGGGATCAAATGCCCTGGTTATTGGCAGAAGCTTTCTTTTACCGCCGGATTTTAGAAATCACGCACTACTTCCAACCGGGATCCAGGTCGGGTGTGGATCCATTTGAATCCTTGAAAACACAGGAAATCCAGGAGGGGATGTATGTCTTTGAGGATCTGTATCCTGAGATGATAACCGAGGATTCAATTGATTGTTTTAAAGATCATCTGATCAAAGCTTTATGGGGCAACAGGGGGGATTTGAGCATGTTAGGCACTCTCGATCCCGACATGCAAATCCAAAGGCACCGCATCATCCTTGATCAGAGTTTACCTGCCCACCGATACCTGTCATCCCACCGGCCGGCCAGTATCGCGTATTTTTTTGACAATGTCGGCAAAGAACTGTTTTTTGACCTTGCACTGATAGATTACCTGCTTGAATCCAACCTGGCCAGCTATGTTACCTGTTATGTTAAGCCCCACCCTTTTTTTATCTCGGATGTCATGCCTAAAGATTTGAATAAATCAATTAATTTGCTGGCCGCAGCCCAGGATCCAAAGGTTAAAAAACACTCAGAACGATTGAAAAAGCATATACAAGCCGGCCGACTAATCGTTGCGGCACCATCCTTCCTCACGCTTGGGCGCGAGTTCCACGAAATGCCGGTCAAACTGCAAAAACAGCTTGAACTGCACAATTTAACCATTCTGAAAGGCGATTTGAACTACCGGCGCTTAATGCGAGATCGCCACTGGCCGCCGACCACGCCCGTTGAAGCCGCTGGGGGATATTTCCCCACCCCCTTTTTAAGCCTGAGAACCTTAAAATCAGAACTCATCGTGGGGTTGACGGTTGAAGGACTGGAAAAGGTTAAAAACGAGGGTGATCCCGATTGGTTAACCAATGGGAAGAGAGGAATCATCACCTTCTGCCAATAATGTGGTAAAAACATACCTATGCAATTTACAGTGTTTTGTGTTTTTCAAAAATTGAACATCTGAAAGGTTTTTGACTATGAGCGATAAGAAAAAAGTGCGTGTTGGTATTATTGGTGTCGGCAATTGTGCCTCCGCCCTCATCCAGGGTTTAGAATTCTATAAACAGGCCAAAGCCGATGAACGGGTTCCCGGGTTGATGCATGTTAACCTCGGTGGATACCACATCTCGGACATTGAAATCTCAGCTGCATTTGATGTTGTGGACACCAAAGTCGGTAAGGACCTGTCTGAAGCCATCTTTGCCTTCCCCAATAACACCTACCAGTTCGCAGACGTTCCCAAAATGAACGTGCCCGTGCATCGTGGTATGACTCATGATGGGTTGGGAAAATATCTCCTCCAGATCGTGAAAAAAGCCCCCGGTCCCACAGACGACCTGATCAAGATTCTGCATGAGACTGAGACAGACGTCGTCGTAAACTTTCTTCCAGTGGGATCAGAAATGGCCACCAAGTGGTACGTTGAGCAGGTCCTGGAAGCAGGCTGCGGGCTTGTGAACGCCATCCCGGTATTCATTGCTAGCTCAGACTATTGGTCAAAACGCTTTGCGGAACAGGGCTTACCGATTATTGGTGATGACATCAAAAGCCAGGTCGGTGCCACCATTCTGCACCGGGTGCTGACCAGCCTGTTTGTTGACCGCGGCGTCAGGCTCGATCACACTTACCAGCTCAATTTTGGCGGCAATACAGATTTTATGAACATGCTCGAGCGGGAACGGCTTGAATCCAAAAAAATCAGCAAAACCGGGGCGGTCACCAGTATGCTGCCCTATGAACTGCCAAAAGAGGATATCCACGTCGGCCCGAGCGACTATGTGCCCTGGCTGACCGACCGCAAATTCTGCCACATCAAAATGGAAGGGACCACCTTTGGCAACGTGCCTCTAAACTTAGAGGCCAAACTTGAGGTTTGGGATTCCCCCAATTCTGCCGGTGTCATCATCGATGCCGTACGATGCTGCAAAATCGCCATGGACCGGGGATTGGCAGGTCCCTTGCTGGCTCCCTCTTCATACTTCATGAAGACGCCCCCCGAGCAATATGTGGACAGTCTGGCACGGGACAAAACCGAAGCCTTTATCCTCGGCGAATAATCCTTTCAAAACTTTCGAAATACAATCTACAGGCGCTTTTTCAGGCGCCTGTTTGATTTTAATCTACCCATGAACCAAACACCTACGCGAAGTCCCGGAAAAGAACTTCTCGCTTCTCAAAAAACCACCAGTGGATAAAGTCCTTGCCCTGCCAGACGTTTCTGTTTATAATATTAGATAGAATACTTGTTCGAATAATAATCATCATCAGGCATCATGCAAATCGCTTACCTCCGCACCCATTCCTATTACGGCTACCTAGAATCCCTGCTCTCACCTCAGGAGTTGGCCAGCACAGCCGCGCAACTTGGCATCCAAACGCTGGCGTTAACCGACCATCGCTACCTGACTGGTGCGGTTGAGTTCTATGAGGCCTGCCGCCAGGCGGAGATCCACCCCATCCTGGGGTTGGAGGTTGACCTGGCTTACCAACACCACTCTGGCCGCGTGGTATTGCTGGCAAAGGACCGTACAGGGTGGACAAATCTTGCCCGACTGAGCTCCACCAGCCTGGTGAGTGATGCCCCGATTGATATTGAAACGTTAAATGCCCACCGTTCAGGCCTGATCTGCCTGACCGGAGGGGTCAATGGCATCCTCAGGACGCTGCTCATCAACGCCTCAGCTGACCAGAAATTACCGCACCGCTTATTGGCTGACCTACAAGGAATCTTTGCCGCCGACTGTTTTATCGAGGTGCAGCGGTATGCCACCGGGCCGCTGAAGCACGAGCCAGCCGTGATAGGCTTAGCAAAAGAATTCGATCTGCCGGTCATTGCCAGCCAAAACATCCACTATCGCCAGCCTGCAGATCAGGCTTTGTTCAGAACCCTCACAGCCATCCATCAGAATAAACAGATCCAACAACTGGCAAAACCAGGCCAGGCGAACCTCCCTGTGCACTTTCCCGCCAGGGAAGACTTTGCGCATCGGTTTCATGACCTGCCACAAGCCTTGAGTAACCTAGCCCAGGTGGTGGAGCGCTGCCAGTTTAACCTGCCCATTGGAAAAACGCATTTCCCCGCCTTTCCCACACCAAGTGGCATCTCCCAATCAGAATACCTCCGCCAGCGCGCTTACCAGGGCGCACAAAATATCTATCACCAAATCACCCCGCAAATCACAGCCCGTCTTGATTATGAGCTTTCCATCATTTCAGAAATGGGCTACGAACCCATCTTTTTGATCATGGAGGATGTCCTCGAGCACGCCCGTCAGCTGGGCATTCCCACGTCGTCCCGAGGTTCTGCGGCCTCCTCCCTGGTGGCCCATTGCCTGAAGATCACCAGCCCGGACCCATTAGCCCTGAATTTATACTTTGAGCGTTTCCTGAACCCCGCCCGCAATAAACCGCCGGACATCGATACCGACATCGCTTCTCATCGGCGAGATGAAGTTATTCAGTATGTGTTTGAAAAATATCAGCCCGATCATGTTGCCATGGTTGGGACAATTAACCGCTACCGGCCCAAATCCGCCCTAAGTGATGTAGCCAAAGCCTATGGCTTTTCTCCCGAGACCATCCGGCAGCTTTCGAAGAAGCTTCCCTCATTTTATCGATCCACAACCGGCGCAAATTCTACAGAGCCCTTTGCTCCGCTCATGCGGGAGGTCTCAAACCCCATCATCAAGGACATCATCCGGGATTCCGCCGCCATCCTCGAAATGCCCCGGCACCTATCGGTCCACCCGGGCGGGATCATTATTGCACCATTTCCCATCACGGACCTGATCCCCATTATGCATTCATCCTCCCTGGGGATCAATCACGCGCAATACGACCTGGGTGGGGTTGAAAAATTTGGCATGGTCAAAATCGATCTATTGGGCATCCGCGGGCTGACCGTGTTGGGTGAGGTCGCCAACCAAATCCAATCCTGGCATCAACGGGAATATCAGACGGGCTTGCAAGTCTTAGAACAAATCCCCGGGGATGACGCCCAGACTGCCGGCACCATCCTCAACGCACAAACCATCGGCTGTTTCCAAATTGAAAGCCCCGGGATGCGAGCTACATTGCGCGAAATCAAAGCACAATCTGTCGAGGATATAATGGCAGCTTTAGCCCTTTACCGTCCCGGGCCACTCAGGGGTGGATTGAGGGACGCCTTCGTGCGCCGCTTTAGAGGCGAAGAACCGGTCACCCATATCCATGCGTCACTCACGGACTTGCTGGGTGACACCCTGGGTGTGATCCTCTACCAGGAGCAGGTCCTGCGCATTGCTCACGAATTGGGCGGCCTATCCATCGCCGAGGCTGATATTTTACGCCGTGCGATGAGCCATTTCGACCCTGGCGGCGTCATGATCACCTTGCGGGATAATTTCATCGCAGGAGCAATCGAAAAACACAACGTCCCCGTTGAGACCGCAGAGCGAGTGTGGGAGATGATGGCAGCTTTTGCAGGATATGGCTTCCCAAAGGCGCACGCCGCGTCTTATGCCCAGCTGGCCTGGAATTCAGCCTGGTGTAAAACCCATTACCCGGCAGAGTTTATGTGTGCAGTTCTCAGCTTTGGAGGTGGCTATTACTCACAACGCGTTTACCTGATGGAAGCCCGGCGGTTAGGCCTGACGGTCAAGCCGCCCCATGTCAACCATTCAGACAATACTTTTCGTGTGGTATATCCCAATGGTCAACCCATGATCTATATGGGGTTAGACCAGGTACGCGATTTAACCCAAAAAACAATCCACAAAATCATCCATCATCGACCGTTTTACTCAGTGGATGACTTCCTGACCCGGGTTGATCCGCTGCAAAAAGAAATCCGCCACTTGATTATGAGCGGTGCTTTTGAGGGCTTAGCCACCATTCCCTCCGCCCTTCACCAAATCGAACACAAACGACCTCCCGGACAAATGAACCTATTCTCAGTACCTCAAACCGATCCAGACTGGGATATCGCCAAAAAATCACAAGCCCAATACGATATTTTGGGGGTCAGCTTAGCAATCTCACCCCTAGAACAATTTGCAGATCAAATCCAAACAGCGGGCGCAGTTTCAACCCTGGAGGCAGTAAACCTGGTTGGCCAGCATACTTGTGTAGCAGGTATGCGCCAGGCATTTCGGCGCTACCGCAACCGCTCAAACCAGACGATGGGACACTTAACCCTGGAGGATTTAGAAGGGTCTTTAACGGTGTTTATTCCACCTGAAATATATCAAAAACACTACCAATCATTGCGCGAGCAAGGCCCATTTTTAGTGTCGGGGCGCATAGAACTGGATGAAAAACGGGGAGGGGCCAGATTGATCGCAGCCCAAATACGTCTGCTCAAATAGCCGGGGGTAAGTGTCAGTCACGATCCCTTGCGGGTATTTTTAGATAACGCTATACTGAAAGAAACCAACCTTAGTCAGCATGAGTGAGGAAAAATGACACCCATAAACCCACCCTGGTACATGAATGCGATTTTTTACGAGGTCCATATCCGGGCCTTCTGTGATTCAAATGAGGATGGCATCGGCGACATCCCCGGCCTGATCAGCAAGCTGGATTACATCAAAAACCTGGGTGTGGATTGCATTTGGATCCTGCCCATTTATCCTTCACCCCTGAAGGACGATGGCTACGACATTGCTGATTATTATGATGTTCACCCAGATTATGGCACACTGGAAGACTTCCAACAATTGATCAAAGAAGCCCATGCCAGGGGATTACGCGTGATTGCCGACCTGGTGCTTAACCACACGTCCGATCAGCATCCCTGGTTTCAAAAATCAAGGTCAGATCCAAACTCAAAATACCGGGACTACTATGTTTGGTCTGAGACAGATAAAAAATATTCCGACGCCAGAATCATCTTCCTGGATACCGAAGAGTCAAACTGGACCTTCGATGAACAGGCCGGTCTGTATTACTGGCACCGGTTTTATGCCTCCCAGCCCGATCTCAATTATGACAACCCGGCGGTCATCGAAGAAATGCACCAGGTGATGAATTTTTGGCTGGATATGGGTATTGACGGCTTCAGAGCAGATGCCGTACCTTATTTAATTGAGCGCGAGGGAACCAATTGTGAAAACTTACCCGAGACCCATGAAATCCTGAAGGGCTTTCGTGCGTATTTAGACCAAAACTACGAGGGCAAGATCTTGCTGGCTGAAGCAAACCAATGGCCTGTAGATGTTCTGCCTTATTTTGGCGATGGTGACGAATTCCACATGGGGTTTCACTTCCCCGTCATGCCGCGCATTTTCATGGCCATGCGCAAAGGCGATGCCAGCCCCATCCACTGGATTATGTCCCAAACGCCAGATATTCCAGAAAATACACAATGGTGCATCTTCCTCCGCAACCACGATGAACTGACGCTTGAAATGGTCACCGAGGAAGAACGCCAGTGGATGTGGGAGCAATATGCACCCTTGTCCCGTATGCGCCTGAATTTGGGCATCCGGCGGCGGTTGGCACCCTTGCTGGATAATGACCAAAGAAAAATCCTCCTGGCCAATGCTCTGCTGTATTCCTTACCGGGTGCGCCCATCGTATATTATGGCGATGAAATCGGCATGGGAGACAACATTTGGCTGCCAGACCGCAACGGCGTCCGCACGCCAATGCAATGGGACGCCAGTGAAAATGGTGGTTTCTCTAACGCAAACCCGGAGGAATTATTCGCACCAGTTATCAACAACGAAAAATACCCGCTCAAAACCGTCAATGTCGCAACCGAAGAAGATGACCCGCAGTCTCTACTCAACAAAATGCGGCACTTAATCAACCTACGCAAATCCAACCCCATCTTTGCCCTCGGTGATTATCAGTTCTTGGCCATCGAACAAACCCAAAGTGTGTGCATCCTGCGGACGCATGGGGATGAAAATGTCTTGTGTGCGCTAAACCTGACTGACAGCCAGCGAAATCTCTCCCTGGACCTTGCAGGTTTGGCGGGCAAGAAACTCCAAAACATCATAGATGGAGAAGTTCGTAGCGAAGTCACAGACGAAAAAACACAACTTATGCTCCAGCCCTTTGAATTTCTTTGGCTGCGCGTGACATAATCGCCGGAATTAATGCTCAGCGCGTGAACAAATACAGGTAAAATTAGCGCAATGGAACAAGAGAACCGCTTTAAAACCTGGCTTTCACAGTATATCAAACCTGCCAGCCACAAACGCCGGTTGGAAATCATTGATGATATCCGCACGGGGTCAACACCGGGTTTTGATTATTTTTTCCTGGTCATTCTATCCGGTTCTATTGCAACGCTGGGTTTGATCAATAATTCCCCTGCCGTCATCATCGGCGCGATGCTCGTCGCACCGCTGATGTCCCCGATTCTGGGCATTGGTTTGGGCTCCCTTACCGCGGATACTAAAATGGCCCGTGATTCCTTTACTGCCCTGATAAGAGCTGCGTTATTGTCGATCTTGCTTTCCGCGTTGATCACCCTCAGCAATATGTACCTGCCCTTTGTGCCATCTTTAATTGAAGTGCCGTACGAAGTACTCGTCAGAACCCAGCCAACACCCAATGATCTTGTAATCGCCCTGGCAGGCGGCCTGGCAGCCTCGTATTCCTTGGCGCAACCCCATTTATCTGCCGCCCTGCCTGGTGTGGCCATTGCCACTGCGTTGATGCCACCGCTTTCGACCATCGGCATCGGTATCGCCTTAGGCCGCTGGGACATTGCCGCTGGGGCAGCACTCTTATTCCTGACCAATGCAGTTACCATTGCTTTTTCAGCCATTTTTATCTTTTTTTTGGAAGGTTTCAGGCCGCGCTATCGGGAAGACAATGATAAACCTCGCAGAACACTGGTGATTTCGGGGTTATTAACTGGCATCTTACTGATCCCATTAACCTTTTTAGGGGCACGGTTGGTCACACAATCCCAGGAATACCGCCTCATCAACAATGTTGTAGAAACCGAAGTGGCTGATTTGCTCAACGCAGAGATTTCAGAGATTATCATTCATGGTCTGGAACAAGACCTGCAAATTGAAATCACCATCCGGTCAAGTTATCCACCCGCCTATTCTCAGGTCCTGGCCCTGCAAGAGGCTATCGTCGCCCGTTTAGACCGATCCGTTGCACTAACCGTCACCCATATTCGCGCGGATATACTTGACCCCCTCATCCCCCCTACTTACACGCCAACTATTGTCACACCTTCACCGGGTCCCAGCGCAACCTTCACAGCCACAGCAACACCTACGGCAACCATTACCAGCAGTCCCACGCCCACAGTGACAGCCTCAGCCACACCCACGCCTACGGATATCCCGCCAACGCCCACACCACGCGCAGCCATGGTCATTAACACTGGCCCAACCCTGTTTTACGACCTGTATCAAGAACCGGGAGGCCCTGTAATTGGCCGTTTGTCCAGAAATGCACCGCTGCTCGACCTTTACGAGCAGATGATCTACGAAGGGCATTTATGGTCAAAGGTAATGGATGAAGAGGGTCGGATTGGATGGTTTCCCCTGCGTTTCATGATCTACCCCAGCCCAACCCCTGTAGAGCCATGATCAAGCGGTCGATCAAGTTAAACCCTGCGTGACCTCGCAGTCTTTGTAACCAAATCAGGTCTCAGACCTTAATCAGGCAGTTTGCGTAAACCTATCATAAAGATTATTGGCCGATAAGGGTGTAAAAAGCCCATAATCATTTCTCAGCAATTGTCAACATCCATGAGTTTTTCGATTTACTACGGTGATGATCTGCATTGTAATAATATGTAGGGGCAACCCTTCGCGAAGCACTCTTTGAGCCGTGGTTGGCTTAGGCAATCACGGACGTCCACCTTTAAAATCAAATTTGATTCTAGAAAATTCCCATTCTCTACTCCCTCGTCGATAAAATTTGACAAACCTGCCTTGTTCATGGGATAATTAGGCGGGGCATGTTACGCATGGCCGGGGCGTAAACACGTGCAAACCTCAAAATATTTTTTGATTAAGGACTGATTATTGAACACAACCCTCAATGAACCAAAAACCACAGGAATCATCATCAGAGCTATTGGCGTTGTTGTCGATGTGGAATTTGAAACAGGCGACCTACCCAGCATTCATCATGCCCTCACTGTTGTTCGGCGCGGGCATCCAAACTTAATCCTTGAGGTGCAAGAGCATGTTGATGCACACACCGTCCGGACGGTTGCCCTGGGATCAACCGAGGGTTTACAGCGAGGACTGATCGTTGAAGACACGGGGTTTCCCATTACTGTTCCTGTGGGCAGAGAAACACTCGGTAGAATGTTTAATATCCTGGGCGAACCCATCGACGGCAAACCCCCGCTATCAAAGGACGTCCTTAAACACCCCATC
>JBLRWR010000067.1:0-9628 GCA_047921135.1 Candidatus Brevefilum sp. | reverse complement strand
GTAGAAGCTGAAGTGGAAGCTGAAGTAGAAGCTGAAGTGGAAGCTGAAGTGGAAGCTGAAGTCGAAGCTGAAGTCGAAGAGACTGAAGACGTTGAAGAAGCAGAAACCCCTCAAGAAGAAGCTCCTGAAGCGGTTGAAGAAGAACCTGAAGAAAACACCGCAGACTAATTTTTAAACAAACCGGCGCACCGGGCACCCGGTGCGCCTTTTTTATTCACCACTCCCAACAAACCCAATGACCCTGATTATTGATGCCCATCAAGACCTGGCTTGGAATATCCTCAACTTAGGTCGCGATTACACACGCTCAGCATACGACATCCGTCAAGACGAGCAAAACACGCCCATTCCAGCCTACAACGGGAACACCATGCTGGGTTGGCCACAGTATCAGCAAGCCCAGGTTGCCATCGTATTTGGCACGCTTTATTGCATGCCGCGTCGGCTTGATAAAGGTCAGCACCCCATCCAGCTCTATGAAACACCGCAGGAAGCCCATCGGTGTTACCGCCACAATCTTGACGCCTACCAGCGCCTGGCTGATCAGCACCCGGACAAATTCCGCCTGCTTTTCAACCAGACAGATCTCACTGCCCACCTCGCACAATGGGAAGCACATCTGGCCATCAGCCAGGACCCGCCCCCGCCAGTTGGCATTGTGATTTTGATGGAAGGCGCAGATGGTATTCAGACGCCACAAGAGGTTGAAGACTGGTTTGCCTGGGGCGTCCGGCTGATCGGGCCCGCCTGGGCTGGCACTCGCTATTGCGGCGGCACCCGCGAGCCGGGTCCGCTGACCAAGCTCGGGTATGCGCTCCTCGACCGGATGGCAGATATGGGCATGGTGCTCGACATCAGCCACATGGACCATCAATCCGCCCGTCAGGCGCTGGATCATTACGCTGGACAGGTCATCGCTTCCCATTCCAACGCTGAAGCACTGATCACCGGCATCCCCATCAACCGCCACCTCAAAGATGAAACCATCCACCAGCTCATCGAGCGCCAAGGGGTGATGGGCATCATGCCTGTTAATCATTGCCTGGATTGGCATTGGCGAGACCACGGCGGCCGGGAATCCGTCGGACTGGATAAATACATCGCCCAGATTGACCATGTGTGTCAGATTGCGGGTGACACTCAGCATGTGGCCATCGGAACCGATTTTGATGGCGGCTTTGGCGTGGAGTTGTTTCCCTACGAATTGGATACCATCGCTGATCTTCCTAAATTGATCCCACATCTGGAAGAAAAAGGTTACAATCAAGATGATATCGAACGCATTTTTCATGGAAATTGGCTCAAGATCTTAAAGAATAACTTGCCACACTCATGACAAACCCACAAGAAACTCAATCATCAGCAGTCAAACAGGAAACCTCGCCCGAGCTTTTCGCAGATGATTCCGACTTTACGGATCTTTCCTACGCCAAGAACCGAATTTCAATCGGGTTGATCCTGGCCTTTGGGGGTTATCTGATCTTCTTGCTCGGCGCTCGGCCCAGCCTGTTCGGTTTAGACCGCAGCCCGGTGGTCGGTTTTGTTCAAATCTCAGTGTTCTTGTTTGGCTTGGCGCTCATCAACCTGGGCGGGTACACAGCTCTCAATGCCCACTGGCCTGAGGGCAAGAAGACCATCGCAGCCGAAATCGGTGCGCGCCTGATCAGCACAGGATTTGTAATCTGCGTCTTCACCGGGATGGCTGATATTTTTGGCTTGGGGAGTCATCCTTTGCCGAATGTATTTTTCGGCCCGTTACAAGCTCGGGGGATGACCTTAGGGATCATAACGATTGCCGTCGGTTTTTTGCTCATGATCCGCTTCAATCGGAACGGCCTGCACAAGCCTAAATCAGACGAGGCCGAACAGACAGCAAGTCAGGAAGGAAAATCATCCCTGACCAGTGAATCCGACCCGGTTGACATTAAGTTGTTAACCCTTTTTCAATAACCCCCAACATTTCAGCATTCGTCTTAAACTTAAACGCCGGCAGCCCCATCTCAGCTGCCTTTTCAACCTCAGCGGCCCACAAAACCGCCAGGCCTTTCTTGTCCACCACCCGCTTGGCCAGGTTGGGCAGTCGATCCAGCGCAGATTGAATGGCGCTTGTGGAAATTGGTTCTATCGTCTCCATATAGCTCAGCACAGCCCTCGCACCCCGTTCGGCATCCTTGCGGGCCAGCCCCACAATGCCCTCACTGGCTTTGCGCGCCCATCCGCTCACAAAGACGTCTTCACAATGTGCGCACAAATCTGGGTTGTAAACTTCGTAAGAAATCCCATCGACCGGGAAGCGCGGTTGGCGTGTGGTGACATAATTTCCTCCCGCCACCGGCAGGCCGAAACCTGGGTCTACCTGAGAGCCAATCGAAAAGATGACGGTATCCGCCGCCACAGTTTCCATCTGACCCGTACCGTGCGCCACCACCTGGCCGCCTTCGCGTACCAGCTCGTTTATTTCAAAACGGATTGCCCTGACACGCCCCTGACCATCACCAATCAAACGCCGTGGTGACCGTAAGAATCCCATCCTAAAATTTAACCCCGTTTCACACGCTGTTGACCTGGCCCTGGCATCGGCCAAGAGCTGATAGAATTCATCCACTTCATCGCCTGCTTCCGCCACGACCGGGTTTGCCGCTTTCACAGCGGCTTGTATGGCAGGTAAATCCAAACAGCCCGCCACCGGCTCCAGGGTTTGTGTGTCAAACTTCACCTGGCTGGGTCCCCGCCGCCCATATGCGGTCACCACGCAGGGATGCTGCTCACACTTAAGATAATTGACGATATCCAGCATCACATTGCCTACGCCGATCACGGCCACATTTTTGCCAAAGTCCAGCTTTAAATCACCGTATTGGGGCAGCTGGTTATAATGAAAAACGATGTCATTGGCATGGTAAACCCCGGCCAGGTCTTCACCGGGCAATCCCAGCCAATTTTTCTGTTGTGCCCCGGTGGTGATCATAAAAGCCTGAAACCCTGCTGAACGGAGTTGATCCAATTGAATATCCCCTGCCTGACCAATGGTAACATTCCCCTGGTAGCGGATGGAAGGCATCGCCAGGATGCGTTTAAATTGCGCCTGCAACCCGGTGCGCATCTTAAGCTTGTCTGGAAAAATCCCATACTCAGCCAGGCCGCCGGGTTTGATATCGCGGTTAAACAAAACAACATTCACGCCTTTGCGGGCCAGGTATTGCGCCGCATACAGCCCGGCTGGGCCTGCGCCGATCACCGCCACCAAATAACTTATCTCTGTTCTAACCGTCAATTTCTTCCTCTCAAATCAAACCTGGACGCCGCAGTTGCCACAATTCGCATATAATGAATGGAAACCAGAGCAGCATAAATTATACTGGATTGATCAATAAGGACTCAATGAGCGTACAACCATCAATGAATACTATCGTGGACATCCTATGACCCAACCCGCTCAACTGACCATTTTACCCAACGGCCTTACCATTCACCTCAAAGAGATCCACACCGCGCCCATCATCAGCACCTGGGTCTGGTATCGCGTGGGCTCGCGTAATGAAACACCTGGTAAAACAGGCGTCTCCCATTGGGTGGAGCACATGCAGTTCAAGGGCACCCAGGCTTTTCCCGCCGGGATCCTCGACCGGGAGATCTCCCGGGTAGGTGGCGTGTGGAATGCCCTCACCCACCTGGATTGGACTACCTATTTTGAGACCATGCCTGCCCACCTATTCGATATCAGCCTGGCACTGGAGGCTGACCGGATGGTCAACAGCCAATTTGATCCTGAAGAAGTTGAGCGTGAACGTACCGTGATCATCTCCGAGCGGGAGGGCAGCGAGAATCAACCGATCTTCCAGCTGGCAGAGGCGGTTCAAGAGGCATCCTTTGCACAGCACCCCTACCAGCATGAGGTCATTGGCCTGAAAGAAGACCTGCAAACCCTCTCTCGCGAGGATCTCTACCAGCACTATCGCCAGTATTACCAACCGACCAACGCTGTTTTAGCCATGGCGGGCGACTTCAAAACCCAGGACATGCTGGCGAAAATCGAAGCCGCGTACGGCCCGCTCCTCGCCGGGCAACCCTTCCAGCCTCACATTGAACCTGACCCGCCCATCGGCCAGGAAAAGCGTGTCCAGGTCAGCGGGCCTGGCGAGACCAGTTACGTCCAGATTGCTTACCGTGCGCCCAGCGCTAACAACCCGGATTTCTTTGCCCTCACCGTGCTGGACAGCCTGCTGACCGGCCCCAGCAGCCTGAACATGTTCGGCTCAGGCGGCACCAGCAATAAAACCAGCCGCTTCTATCGCGCCCTGGTCGAGGGCGAGATCACCGTCTCCTGCCACGGCTCGTTGCAAGCCACCCTGGACCCCTACCTGTATTCGATCAACCTGACGGTACACCCAGCTCACACACCAGAAGCAGTCCTGGGTGCGTTAGACCAGGAGATCCAACGGGTCCTCGAGTCCCCGGTTACCCAAACCGAAATTGACCGGGCTATCAAACAGGCCAAGGCCTTATTTGCTTACAGCAGCGAAAACATCTCCAACCAGGCCTTTTGGCTGGGTTATGCAGAGATGTTTGCCAGTTACGATTGGTTTGAAAACTATGTAGATCATCTCGCTGGTGTGACCCCTGAAAATGTACTGCATATTGCCCAAGCCTACCTGCATCCCGATAACCGGGTGGTCGGTTTTTATATCCCTGAACAAAGTTAGCTGGTGGCCATGGAAAATCCCATTCTCAAAGAACATCATCATGCCCTCCCCAGTCCTGAGGATATTACCCGCCAGCAGTTGCCCAATGGGATCACGATCCTCTCCCGGTCTAATTTTAACAGCCCTACGCTGTCAATTAAAGGCTATTTACACAGCGGGAGCCTGTTTGATCCGGAAGATAAGCTCGGATTAAGCAACCTGACCGCCTTTGGGCTGATGACCGGGACCGCCCACCACAATTTTCAGAGCCTCTACAACCAGGTGGAGTCCATTGGCGCCAGCTTACACTTTTCTGCCAGCACACTAACCACATCCTTCAGCGCGCACTGCCTGAGCGAGGATTTACACCTGATCCTGGACCTGATCTCAGATTGTCTGCGGACCCCCAGCTTCCCTGAAAAGGAATTTAACCGCCAAAAAACCCAAATGCTGACCGCCCTCGACATCCGTGCCCAGGATACCGCTGCCATGGCCTCGCTGCTGTTTGACCAGATCGTCTTTGCCGATCACCCCTACCAGCACCCCGAAGATGGCTACACAGAGACCGTAAAGGCCATCCAGCGTGATGACCTGGTGCATTTCTACCGCCACACCTATGGTCCTCAAAACATGGTGGTCGTCATCGTTGGCGCAGTTGAACCTCAACTGGCTGTAGAAGCGGTCCAGCATTGTTTTGGGGATTGGACCAATCCAAACCAGCAACCCTTGCCCCCCTTACCGCCAGTCAAACCCCTGCAAAAACAACAGGAAAACGTCCTGTCTATCCCCGGAAAAACCCAGGCCGATATCGTCATGGGCAGCCATGCCCCCAACCGTCATTCACCGGATTTCCATGCCTTGCGGGTGGGCAACAATATCCTGGGTGAGTTTGGTATGATGGGGCGCCTGGGGCAGCGTGTACGTGAAGAGGCAGGCCTGGCGTATTACGCCTATTCTTCGCTCAGCATCGGATTGGGGCCGGGCGCCTGGGAGATGATCGCTGGGGTCAACCCCAGCAACATCGAACAAGCCAGGACATTGATCACGCAAGAAGTGCGCAGTTTCGTCACAGAACCCGTCACAGAAGAAGAGCTCTCCGACAGCAAATCCTTCTTTCTCGGCCGCATGCCCCTGACTCTTGAATCCAACAGCGGTGTGGCGGTTTCGCTTTTAAATATCGAACGCTTCAACCTGGGATTGGACTATTTCCTCCAGTATCCAAACCTGGTTCAGGCCATCACCCGGGAAGACATCCTGGAAGCCAGCCGCAAATACCTCGATCCTGACCGCCTGGCAATAGCCGTGGCCGGACCATAAGTGGGGTTGAGATGATCCTTCGCAGTGGCATTGATACCATCGAAATCTCCCGCTTGGATGAGGTCAACCCGGCCATCCGCAAACGGTTTATTCAACGTGTTTATACCGCACAGGAGATCGCCCAAACCCAGGAGCGCACTGAGGCCTTAACCGGCTTGTTTGCGGCCAAGGAAGCGGTGTCCAAGGCCCTGGGTACTGGCATCGGGCGTGTACACTGGCAGGATATCGAAATTCTGCACCTCCCAACCGGCCAGCCAATTGTCAGATTGCACGGGCACGCACAAATCGTTGCAGACCAGTTGGGATTAACCACCTGGTCGGTCAGCATCAGCCACGACCGCGACAAAGTCGTCGCCATGGCAGTCGCCATTGACGGATGAAAGGCCTGTACACTTCTACAATGCCTAACAGGTATGATGTTTATGTCATACAATAAGGGTATGAACATTTTATCGGTCAGCGATGTGGAAAGTTCACTCATTTATAGCGCCGATATTGCCAGGCGCTTTCATGATGTAGATCTGGCCATCAGTTGCGGGGATCTCTCATATTTTTACCTGGAATACATCATCAGCACCCTCGATATCCCCCTTTATTTTGTGCGGGGTAATCATGCCAAAGAAATTGAGCATGGCTACGGCGGCACGCGAAAATCACCCTGGGGAGGGATCAACCTGCACAGAAGAGTGCTCAGAGAAAGGTCCTCTGGGCTGCTTCTGGCAGGCGTCCAGGGGTGCGTCCGCTACAATGACGGGGGTTTTCAATACACCCAGGAACAAATGTGGCTGCAGGTGATGCGGTTGGTGCCGGGTTTCTTGCTGAACAAACTCCGCTATGGCCGCTATGTGGATATTTTTGTGTCCCATGCCTCCCCCTGGGGCATCCACGACCAATCTGACCGTGCCCACCAGGGGGTAAAGGCCTTCCTATGGCTGGTGAAAGCTTTTCAACCCACGTATCACCTGCATGGGCATATCCATATTTACTATCCGGGCACCATCCGAGAAACCAAGTTGGGTAAAACCACTATCCTCAATACCTACGGCTATCAAAAGCTGCGCTTTGACTTGCCGACCGGCTCATGAAACAGAGGGTTCGGTAAACGGTGCAGGTTGCAATTCGACTTCCCGCTGATATCCAATCCAAAAATGGTGCGGTTGGATGGCTTGGTGTGGCCGAACTGTAATCTCACCTGCTGTGATTTTGACCGTCGGGAGCATACTGGGGTGCACAAAACACAGGTTTGGGGACTGGCGATATTTACCCCGGTAATAGACCGCCGCTTTTTCAACCTTTTCGCTCAGGTCCAGTTTGGGGTCATTATCAAACCAAAGCATACCAATATCCATTCCGACCTCACTTCAATACGTCTCCCAGCAGCGGCAAGCGATAAGTCCGCCAATCATGCCCCGTCCAGGTGCGAAACAAGCCTGGTTCCAAACCATCGGCTGCCGAATCCGTACGGGAGGACAGGATATGGGCGGCATCTTCGCTGGTGGTCACCCCGATGATACGGGTGCGGAACGGCTCCACCCAAAATCTGAATTGGTCTGCCTTCACGGCATCAATCGCCCCGGCCACCCATATGTTGGCCTGCGCGCCATATTCCAGCAGCCAGTGCAGGTTGACCTGGGTTTCAAAACCCAATTCCTCAAGGAAGCTCAGGTCATCTAAAATCAACAAAATCTGGGGACCATTTTGGGTTGCGTCAAGGCGGGCTTCAGCCAGGTCGACCAGGTTTTGGATGAACGTTGACACCCATGGGTCATACCATGCATAGATACCCTGGAGAAATTTTTTGTTGTGGGGCGAACCAGCCCAGGTTTGCCATTCACCGGGCTTAAAAGTGATCACAGCCACCTGGAAATCACTGGGTGCGTTCAACCTCACCGCCGAATCAGCCAAAACCTGCAACTGGTGGGTTTTTCCAGCCCCGCGGTCACAGCCAATCAGGATCGCCCCCCTGTCAGCAGCGCCCAGTTCAACCAAAAACGGTAAACCGTCCGCACACTCTCCCAAAAGGAGAAAAGGCAATTTACCCGGTTGAATGGCTGTGAGCAATTCCCCCACCGTGGCTGTCCTGCGATGTTTTCCTGGCTCAGTCGATCGGGAGTGAACGGTCCGGATTGGCCTGCGGGTTAAGGGCTTCAAGCCCCTTTCAGCTTGTAAACCAGGCATCACTGTATGTAAAGCGCCCATGACATGCTCCTCTTTCTTTGTAACAGAACTTATGTTCTAATTATACAGAACTTTTGTTCTGTGTCAAGGGGTGAGTAGATTTAAAAAAGAATTAACAATTCTTTCCTGTGCACTGGCCTATAACTGTGGTATAAACCACTTCAACAATTGAATACACCAACACTCCCCTTTTGACGGGAACATCACCGGTCAAAACGGGGTACTCAAGGAAATCAAGCGGCTGAGTCTCAAAACCGGGGGAAAGGAGATGACGAGGTGGAGGTTCCTCTCTTCGCAGAGAGCGCTAACCCGAAATACCGGGAAAAATCGAGTGATCAGCGGATGCCTCCTGAGCCTACAACCGGGCTCAAGTTTTCCTGCTCAGATGTGGATGTTCAAAACTGCGTGGCAACATGCAGGCCAAAGCAGCCATCATGGTTCCTGTGCCGTATCAGGCAAACCTGATATGGCGGTTATGGCATGCAAACACACAGTTTGCCGCCAGACCAAACCGACTTGGTTCGATATCTACAAAGGAGACCCGCATGAACACCCAAGATTTGATCAAAAGAATACAGCAGGATGATGTCAAGTTCATATCCTTCCAATTCACGGATGTGAACGGGGTAGTTAAGAGCGTTGACACCCCCATCAGCAAAATGGATAAGGCCCTCAACAACGGCATCTGGTTTGATGGCTCATCCGTAGAGGGTTTTGCCCGTATCCAGGAAAGCGACATGCACCTGGTGGTTGACCCGGACACCTACGCCATTCTGCCCTGGACCCCTAAAGATATGAAGCGCGCCCGGGTGCTTTGCGATATTTACCTGCCCAATGGCGAACCCTTTGAGGGCGATCCCCGGGGCAGGCTCAAACGCACATTAGCCCGCCTGAAAGAAGAACGCGGCTTTATCTTAAACGTCGGGCCGGAACCGGAATTCTTCCTCTTCCTGCAAAACGGCGGCGAGACAGTCCGCCCCGTTCCCCACGATATCGGCGGCTATTTTGACTTTTCAGCCAACGACGAGGCCGTCCAGGTGCGCACCGAATTGATGTCCGCCCTGGATCAGATGGGCCTGGAAGTCGAAATGGGCCACCACGAAGTCGCCCTGGGACAGCACGAAATCGATTTTCACTTCGCCGACGCCCTGAAAACAGCCGACAACGTCCTCACCCTCAAATACGCCGTCAAAGCCATTGCCGCACAACACGGCCTGATTGCATCCTTTATGCCCAAGCCCGTATTTGGGATCAACGGCTCGGGCATGCACTGCCACCAGTCCATTTTCAACACACAGGGTGAAAACCTGTTTTACAACCCGCAAGACCCCTTCAAACTTTCAGAGCTGGCTTACCACTTCATTGCCGGGCAGCTCTACCATGCCAAAGCGCTCTCAGCAGTGTTAGCCCCAACGGTAAATTCTTATAAGCGGCTGGTGCCCGGTTATGAG
>JBLRWR010000066.1:0-9730 GCA_047921135.1 Candidatus Brevefilum sp. | reverse complement strand
GGGTAAGCCCTGGCGCAACCTGATCAACGCCCTGACCCGGTTCAACAGCGAATGGGGGTCTGCTTCCTGTGCTACTACCGTGGGACGATCGGGCGCGGGGTCAACCGGCAGGTACAGGTCTGCGCTGGGTGCGCTGGAAAAGCCCGCATTGTCCCCTTCAGCCCACTGCATAGGCGTACGCGCCCCGGTGCGGGCATAACCGCCTTCTTTGGAGGGCAGAGCCTGGTACCGCATGCCGATTTCATCGCCATAGTAAATAAAGGGCGTGCCGGGCATGGTCAGCAGAAACAGGTAAACCAGCTTCAATTGCGCCAGGCTGCGCCCATCGGCCAGGCGCGGCGTCTCATCGTGGTTGCCTGTGATCAGGGCAATATACCCGTTTTCCCGGGCTGCCTGGTAATGGTGCAGGTACTCATCCACAAACTGGCGGATATCCCCATGTCCGGACTCGTCAAAAAACGGCCAGGCATAGGGGTCGCGCCAGCGGCCTTCACCCCGCTTGCGGAACAGGGATACCCACCCCGGGTTGTTGAACCCGAGCATAAAATCCGCGTGAAAACCCGCTTTGGTGGCCGTGGCCGGGTCACCCCACTCAGCGACCAGCACGGCCTCCGGGTAGGTCTCGTCCAGCCAATCCCTGATCTGGCGCCAAAAGCGGGCTGTCTCGCGCTTTTTGGGGTCGCGCTTGACCAGTGAAGCGGCCATATCCACGCGAAAGCCGCTGGCGCCTTTATCCAGCCAGAATTGCATGATCTTTTTGATCTCCTGGCGCACCATTTGCGGCCCAGGCGCGTCCACCGGCTGCATCCAGGGGTGATCGGGGTCCGGTTGGGCGAACCCGTAGTTAAGCGCGGGCTGGATGGCGAAAAAATTGGTCACAAAGGCGGCATCACGCTGGGAAAGGCCCCGGATGATGGGTAAATCCGGCTGGGGCACCTCCCACACCGAACTGTTCCACACAAAATAATCGGTGTACAGGTTGGGTTCAGCCCGCTGGGATTGTTGAAACCAGGGGTGCTCGATGGAGGTGTGCCCGGGGACCAGGTCCAGCAAGATTCGGATGCCGCGCTGCTTGGCTTCAGCAAACAGGCGTTCCAGGTCTTCGTTGGTGCCGTAGCGCGGCGCCACCTGGGTATAGTCCGCCACATCGTAGCCCGCATCGTAAAAGGGCGAGACAAAGCACGGGTTGATCCACACGGCGTTGATGCCCAGCGAAACTAGGTAATCCAGCTTGTGGATGATGCCGGGGATGTCGCCAACCCCGTCGGCATTCGAATCGTAGAAGGATTGGGGGTAAATTTGGTAAAAAACGGCTTTTTCAAGCCAGGCAGGAGAATTTTGGGTCATATAATGGGTTTCCTTTGGTCTAATCAGCGATAAAAAAGTAATCCGGCAATAAATGCGTTTTTTGTGAGAGGAAGGCAGCCCGGAGGAGGACAAAATCACGGTCTTCCCCGCTACTGATCGTCGCCAGGCGATCAATTAACGCCTTTTGGGCCGGGTTCATATGGTGAAGGCTCACGTCGATCAGCTTAAACACATCCCAGGGCAAAAGTTCGATCTTGTTCAGGGCGAGAAAATCGCGGATCACATTACCTTTGATGAAGCCCAGGCCGTGCATGTCAAAAATGCCAAAGTGCTGGGGATCTGCCGCATGGGTGTGGCACAACTGCCAGGCCTGGCCGCCAGACATAAATTTGCCCTCGGGCATGTCCAGCGGATCGAAGTCGATCCCCAAGGCGTCACACTGCAGGGCATCCAGCTGGGCATCCACCATCACCCAGCGTTGGGCTTCTGCGTGCCAGTATTCGCACACCCAGTGGTCTTCGTAGCGATGTGGTGTGAAATAAGTACCAAACCCGGCGCGAGCCCGGGCGGGGACGCCCTGGTGGCGCAAAAATGTGGCCATCAGCAGCGAAAAATCCCGGCAGGTGCCCACGGTTTTCTTGGCCAGGGGGCGCGGCTCGGTGAGCGGTGCATCCTGCAATTGGATAATTTTAGCCAACCGGTCTTTGACAGTGCGCAGGTTGGCTTCCGCCTCGCGCGTCCGGTCGAGGGAAATACCATATCTTTTTGCCCAATGCAAATGCAGCATCACCCCCTGAACGGTCTGAATAAGACCGGATACGTCCCGTGGCAAGCCGTCCAGCCGGTGGGCATGCTGGCGGGGGTGGCTGATCTGGCCTTGCTGGGCATAAAACGATTGGGGGGTTAGGGTGTCTGTGTGCATCATACCTCCACCTGATTATAACCGGTATGGCATTCAAACCGGCATCAATCAGCGCTCTCCTGGATGGTCCTTGCCAAAGCACCGTCAAAACTAACGCTTATTGAAAGCATGATTTAGACCCATAGTATAACCAAACCTCGTGTCAAATGCCCAGCGCTATGTTATACTAATCTCAGGTTCCGGAGACCAGAGCAACCCATGAAACTAATTATTCAAATCCCATGTTTTAACGAGGCGCAGATTCTGCCCAAAACCCTGGCGCTTCTCCCCAAATCCGTGCCCGGTTTTGACCAGGTCGAGGTTCTGGTAGTGGATGATGGCAGTACAGACAACACCGCTGAAGTAGCCCGACAGGCCGGTGCGGATCACATCGTGCACCTCACCCGTCACCTGGGGCTGGCGCAAGCCTTCGCCCATGGGCTCGACGCCTGCCTGCGATTGGGCGCAGATGTGATCGTCAACACCGATGCTGATAACCAGTACCCGGCAGAAGATATTCACAAATTGGTCAAACCCATCCTGACAGGCGAGGCTGAACTATCCATCGGCGACCGGGGCGTGGGATCAATTTCCCATTTCCCGGCCCACAAACGCGCCTTGCAAACCCTCGGCAGCAAAGTCGTCTCTGCCACCGCCGGTTTCAACATCCCCGATGCAACCAGCGGTTTCAGAGCCCTCACCCGTAAGGTGGCGCTGGAAACGATGGTGCTGAGTAATTATTCCTACACGCTCGAAACCCTGATCCAGGCCGGCGCCAAACGTGTCCGGGTGGCCTTTGTGCCTATTGAAACCAACCCGCCTGAACGGCCCTCGCGGTTGATCAGCAGCATCCGGCGATACCTGGTCAATTCCAGCGTGACCATCATGCGGTCCTTCACCTTGTACCGGGCGCTGCGCATCTTCACCACCATCAGCCTGATCCTTCTGCTGGCTGGCACGGCCATCGGGGTGCGCTTTTTGGTAGCCTTTTTCCGAAACAACGGCGCCGGCATGGTGCAATCCCTGATCCTGGCGGCCGTGTTCCTGATCGTGGGCTTCATCACCTTCCTGATCGGGCTGATTGCAGACCTGGTCAGCTTCAACCGTAAGATCCTCGAGGAGATCCTCTACCGGGTCCGCAAACACGATAGCGACCCACCAAAAGAAGACCAGGGTCCTCCCCAAGTTTAATGTCCGGTTAAAGCATATTCTCAGCCGGTGATCCAACTGATATTTCAATGTAAAATGTCCACACAAACTGCATTATGGATGGAGGTAACGATTGTTTGAACCCTTAAGAAAGCGCATTGAAGCGGAGGGCGAAAGCCTGGGGGGCGGGATTTTGAAGGTGGATAATTTTATCAATCACCAGGTGGACCCCCTCTTGATGGACGCCTGCGGCAAAGAATTTGCCCGGCTGTTTGCCGATACCCAGCCCACCAAGGTGCTGACCGCTGAGATTTCCGGCATCGCACCGGCCCTGATGACGGCCAAATACCTGGAGCTGCCGGTGGTCTATGCCCGCAAACACAAGCCGATCACCATGCCCGATACAGTCTTCCTGACCCTGGCACCCTCCCACACTAAGGGCCGCATGGTGGAGCTGATCGTCTCGCCGGAATATTTGCGGAACCAGGAACGGGTGCTGATCATCGATGACTTCCTGGCATCGGGAGCAACGATTGCCGGCCTGGCTCGCCTGGCTGAAACCGCCGGGGCCATCCTGGTGGGCATTGGCGCGCTGATCGAAAAGACCTTCGAGGGCGGCCGGGAACTGCTCACGCCCTTAAACATTCCAATCGAAGCCCTCGTGCCGATTTCTTCGCTGGATGATGGAAAGATTATCTTCGCTGAAGGCTAAATGGCTTTCACTGCTGCTTGAGGTCAGCCGCTGGAATTCGCTGCAACCCTTTGTTTCCTATATGTACCAGCACCTTTTCCGCCACCTGCCCATTGACCGCCTGGGTGAGAACGCCCATTGGATAGCCTTTCATCACCCCCAACCGGATTACCCCCTGCACATCCTGATCCTCCCCATGCAGGATACGATCCCTGCCCTGCCCTTCGCGCCCGATGACGATCCTGACCTGTATGCTGACCTGTTCCGGTTGGTTCAGCAGTTGATTGCTCAATTTGACCTGGAAGCACAGGGTTACCGCCTGATCACCAATGGCGGTCCGAACCAATCCATCCCCATCTGGCATTGGCACCTGATCAGCGAAGGCACCCACGAACCCGGAGAACCCCATGCCTGAAACCTTAGTCATCCTCGATTTTGGCTCGCAATACAGCCAGCTGATCGCCCGCAGGGTGCGTGAGGCAAAGGTGTATGCCGAGCTGCTACCCTGGGATGCACCGGAGGATGCCGTAATGGCGCTTCACCCCAAAGGCTTTATCCTCTCTGGCGGTCCCCGGTCAGTATATGAACCCGACGCGCCCTTTCTGCCCGCCTACGTGATCCACACAGGCCGCCCGGTCCTCGGGATTTGCTACGGCATGCAGGCGCTGGTGGATGCCCTGGGCGGGGCTGTGGCCGCAGCCGGCGAGCGCGAGTACGGCCCGGCTGAATTGACTATTGTGCAACCCTCAATTTTGCTGCAGGATGGGGATAACCCGCAGGTGTGGATGTCCCACGGTGACCGGATTGAAGCACCCCCCGAGGGGTTCACCGTGTTGGCCAGTACAGATCACAGCCCCTACGCAGCCCTGGGCGACCCACACCGGGGCTATTATGGGCTGCAATTTCACCCGGAGGTAATGCATACCCCTGCCGGAGGGCAGATCATCACCCGCTTTGTGCGCGAGGTGTGCCAGTGCGCCGGTGATTGGACCGCGCAATCCATCATCAACCAGGCCGTCCGCCGGGTGCAAGCCCAGGTGGGTGATGCCCGGGTGCTTTCGGCGGTGAGCGGCGGCGTAGATTCGAGCGTGGCGACGGCTTTAGTGCAAAAGGCGGTGGGTGACCAGCTCAATGCAGTGTTTGTGGATACCGGTTTGATGCGCAAAGATGAGGGCCTGTGGGTCGAGAAAGCCTTCCGCGAGAACCTGGGGGAAAACCTGGTCAGCGTGGATGCCGCAGAGCTATTCTTCTCTCGCCTGGCCGGGGTCACCGCGCCGGAGGAGAAGCGTCGTGTGATCGGTGAGACCTTCATCCGAATTTTTGAGAATACCGCACACGACCTGGGCGACCCGCCCTTCCTGGTCCAAGGCACGATCTACCCGGATGTGATCGAATCACGCGCCCCGGAGCGCGCCCATGCCCAGCGCATCAAGACCCACCATAACGTGGGCGGTTTGCCCGAACAGATGGATTTTGAGCTGGTCGAGCCATTGCGCTATTTGTTCAAAGATGAAGTACGCATTGTGGGGGAGACACTGGGGCTGCCCCCGGCGCTGGTCTGGCGGCAACCGTTCCCCGGCCCGGGGCTGGGCGTGCGCTGCCTGGGTGAGCTGACGGTTGAGCGGGTGGCAAAGTTGCGCCAGGCGGACGCCATTTTCACCGAGGAATTGGCCGAGGCTGGCCTGCTGATCTATCGCCAGGGCCAGGGGGGCACGGCCCAGGCTTTTGCGGTTCTGCTGCCCGTTAAGGCGGTGGGTGTGATGGGCGACCAGCGCACCTACGAGCATGCGGTGGCCCTGCGCGCGGTCACGAGCCTGGACGGGATGACCGCCGACTGGGCACGCCTGCCAGATGCGCTTTTGGCACGTGTGGCCAACCGTATCGTCAACGAGGTTCCAGGTGTTAACCGGGTGGTATACGATATCACCAGCAAGCCCCCGGGAACGATCGAGTGGGAGTAAGGTCCTTGTAAAATTCACTGGGCAGCACCATGTCTATCTGCCCTTTTGTCAACGGGGGAAAATCTATATATAATAGTAATGGGAATCGGTTCCCGCATCTTCCTACCAAAACCATTTCAGCGAGGAGTATGATCATGAATTACGGTGAAATTCTTTCGAAAGCCTGGAAGGTCATCTGGAAGCACAAAATCCTGTGGCTGTTTGGCGTGCTGGCGGGATGCAGTGCAACGGGCGGGGGCGGGGGTGGGGGAGGTGGTGGGAGCGCAGGCAGCGGGGCCAGCAATTTTACTGTGCAACCCGGCTCACCCAATTTTATTGCGCCAGCAACACAGCAAGCGCTGGAAAACGTCTTCCAATTCCTTTCAAGTATTCCCTGGTGGGCCTGGGTGCTGCTCGTTATCGGGTTGGTTGCCCTGGGGTTCTTCCTCTCGGTCCTGTTCCTGATGGCAGGTACGTTAGGGCAGGCGGGGGTGATCAAGGGGGCCAGCATGGCGGATGCTGCCGACCAGGACGCGCCGGCCCTCTCATTTGGTGCGGTGTTCACTGCGCTCAAGCCCCATTACTGGAAAGTGCTCTTGTTGAACCTGGGCATTCGCATAGCAGGTGGCATCCTGACCCTGATCCTGGTGGTGCCAATTGTCATCTTGGCTTTGTGCACCTGCTGCTTGGGCTTTTTGCTGGTGATTCCCATCGGCTGGCTCATCGATACCCTGCTGGCCTTCACCACCATTGCCATCGTTGAGGAAGGGATGGGTGTCTTTCCTGCAATCGGCCGTGCCTGGCGGGTGATCACCCGTAACCTGGTGAATGTGCTGGTGATGTTCCTGATCCTCGGCCTGGGCGGGTTGATCGTCAGCCTGCTCATAGCTCTCCCACTGATGACCATCCCGCTACCGCTGGTCACCAACCTGGTCATCACTGGCGGTCAATCGATCACCGCCGGATTGGTCCTGAGCGTGCTGCTGTTCCTGGTGTTTATCCCCCTGGTGATCTTCCTGGGCGGTGTGCTGCGGGCTTACATCCTGGCAAGCTGGACCCTGACCTATCGGCGCCTGATCCTCAATGCAGACCTAACGCCCACCGTTCTGACAGACCTGCCCGGTGAGGCGTAGGCCAATGTCATCCCCACGGATCGGTGCCATGTGATGTTAATTTCCGGCGCACAATCCCACAAAAGGGTTGCCGGCGGACAAAGGCGGGTTTTCACCAAAACAATCCTGGCTGTGACTGCCATCCTGCTGAGCATGCTGGCAGGCTTCAGCCATCCCTTTTCCGTGGCCGGTCAGGGCGATCAAACGCTGATCGTCTTGCCGCCAGACTGCGCTGATTTCCCGGTCCTTGCCACCCAAATTAAACCCAGGCTCGTTCCCGGTGTGGAGGCTGTAGACCTGCGTATAGAAGACCTGACCGTGCGAGAAAACGGCCAGGCAGTTGAGGTCCTCAGCCTGGAAAAAGAGCACGGCGGCGTGCACTTCACCCTGGCCATCAACGGGGACCGGCGTTTGGATATCCGTGATGCCGAGGGCGAGTCACCCTATGACCGCATCCGGTTGGCATTGAATAACTGGGCGGCAGGGCGCCGTTTCAGCCCCGGGGACACCCTCTCCCTGGTGACCCAGGAAGGCGCACCGGTTCGCAACACCAGCGACCGGGGCGTGTGGATGGAGGCGCTCAACGAGTACCAGCCTAACTTCCGCGCCATGACGCCTGACCTGGCCAGCCTGGAGACTGCCCTGCGTTTATCGGCAGAGCGGGTGGTGCCCTTTGGCGTCGACAAAGCCCTGCTCTACATCACCCCACCGCCCAGCCCAGAGGAGATCATCCCCCTGGCCGCCCTCACGGAGACGGCCCGTGCGGCTGAAATCCAGGTGCATGTGTGGATGCTGGGTGAGGATTTCTACCTCAGCAACGATCAGGGCGCCGCGCTGATCAACCTGGCAGCCATCACTGGCGGTCAATTCTTCCATTACACCGGCGTGGAAGCCCTCCCCGATCCTGCTTCCTACCTGGAAGGCATCGGCGTATATTACAACCTGACCTACACATCCAGTATCCGCGAGGAGGGCACCTACAGGATCACCATCCAAACCACGGATGGCCAGCTGCGCGGCGAAAGCGGGGATTTTTATCTGGACGTCCAGCCGCCAAAACCGATTTTGCTCTCACCGCCCTCAGCGATCACCCGCACCGCTCCGCAGGGTTGGGACGGCAGCCCGCAAGGGCTAACGCCGCCCAGTATCCCGATTGAATTCATGCTGGAATTCCCGGATCACTACGTCCGCGATCTGGCGGTCAGCCGCTTGCTGGTGGATGGCCGCGTGGTGGATGAACGCACGGAAGCACCTTTTGACCCCCTTACCTGGGATATCACCGCGCTGGATGAACCGGGTGAATACGCACTTCAGGTCTGGGTGGAAGATACTTTGGGGCTGTCGGGGGAAACGATCCTCACGCCCATCCAGGTTTCGCTGGTATTCCCGGAAACAGAGCCCAGGGTGTCAATCGAGACCATCGGCGTGATGGCGGTCAGGGCGCTCCTGGGGGCAGCCGCGCTGCTCTTGATTATCTGGGGGTTGCGCCGCTTATTCAAAACGCCATTTGCCCAGCGGCTGGCCAAAAAGCTCTTTGAACCGCGACCTAAAACCACGGACCATCGTCCGGTCTCGTCGGATCAGCACAGTGTACCCTATGCCACCCTGCTCCCGCTAAGCGCTGACAACACGGCCGGTGAAAGGGCTGCGGTCGACATCCGCTCACGCCACACATCCTTTGGCTCCGATCCCAAGCGGGCCGACCTGGCCCTGGATGGCGCGGGCATCGCTGGCCTACACGCACGCCTGCGCGCCGTGGATGGCAAGTTCTGGCTCTCAGATTGTGGTACAACCGAGGGCACCTGGATCAACTACGAACGCATTGGCGGCGAACCCGTTCAACTTCACCCGGGTGATCTGATCCATTTTGGTTCTGTCGGTTTTCGGTTTACAATCATTAATGAGGATGCACCACCCACCGCAACCGTTAAAAAATATGACCTGCTTTTATGATCCAAACTGATCAAGCCCACTTAAATTTTGCTTCCGCCAGCCACCCTGGCCTGGCAGGCAAGCAAAATGAAGACCGCTACGGCATCTCGGCCTTCTCAACCGGTGAATATGGTATAACGCCAGCACTGTTTGCCATCCTGTGTGACGGGATCGGCGGACATCGCGCGGGGGAGGTGGCCGCCCACATGGGCGTAACCATCATCACCGAGCAGGTTACCACCAGTGATGGCACCCAACCGCTCAAAACCTTAGAAACGGCGATCAGAAACGCCAGCCAGGCCATTTACACGGCGTCTTTGTCTGAGCAAGGGCGCAAGGGCATGGGGGCCACCCTGGCCTGCGCCTGGGTGATCGCAGACAAACTCTACACAGCCAACCTGGGAGACTCACGCATTTACCTCTTGCGTGACGGGCATATCGTTCAACTCACCACCGATCACACCTGGCTGCAAGAAGCCTACGACGCGGGGATCTTGGACGAAGCCCAGGGCGAAACACACCCCAACGCGCACGTCATCCGGCGTTACCTGGGATCGTCACAAGCGCCCCGGCCGGATTTTCGCCTGTGGTTCTTCGAGGGCGAAACAGATGCTGATGCGCTGGACAACCAGGGCTTGCCTCTGAAAGCCGGCGATGTGCTGCTGTTGTGCAGCGATGGGCTCACAGACCTCGTGTC
>JBLRWR010000065.1:0-9843 GCA_047921135.1 Candidatus Brevefilum sp. | reverse complement strand
GGATGAGGTTCTTCATCTGGGCAAATTGCGGTTGATGGCGTTTGATGCAGATCATCCTATTGGGGAGCAGGGGTCGGATAAGGTAAATGAACTCGACGTGGAATTAACGACCTTAGCCTGTATGGCAGACCGGTACGAGACATTGCGAACCTGCGCTAACCATGGGTTTCGCACGGTGTGGTACAACCCGCAGATAGATTTTGCTCCGGATGCAGTGCCCATCCACGATGGCGAGCTATCTCATTTCGGTGCGCTGGAACAGATCCCGGCGTTGCTGAAAAAGCCATCTTTGAGCACCTGTTTCGCCTGGCTGGACGCCTGGCATGTGGCCGACAATATCCGCCGGCACGCCAGCCTGGTGGCCTGGATGGCTTATGTGCTGGGGGTGATGCTCCAGCGGAAGGGGATTCACCTTGATCCGATCCTGGCGCACCGGGGTGGGCTGCTGCATGACCTGGATAAGCTGCTCACCCTGGACCCTTCGAAAAAGCATGGTGCGCTGGGGGCGGCCTTTATGCGCGACCAGGGGCATGCTGACCTGGCTGAGATCATATCTGGCCATGTGATGCGCTCGGGCTTGGTAACAGAGCGGCTTTCTTGGGAGAGTAAACTGGTCTTCTTCTGCGATAAGCTGGCAGAACAAGATCGAATTGTGCCTTTCGATGTCCGCCTGGCGGCGTTGAAGAAGCGCTATCCCGATTTTGAGGAGGTTATGCGCATGGCTGAGCCTACTATTTGGGAATTGAATGACCAGATCTGCTCAATTTTAGCCATCCCCGACCATAAACGTTTGATCAAGCTGTTGCTGGACCTTCAGAAAAATTGATATATGACTTGACAAAACTTAAATATATGCTATGATAGCTTTAAGTAATGATAGGATCATATTAGTTTTCTTTAGAATGAAGGGAAGCGAACCATGTCACATGTACTGAAAGTATCCAGGGAAGATCCGGTCATTCACCTAAAAGCCTATGGGGGCGTACAAATCACCGGTGTTGACCAGCAAGAGGTCACTTGTGAGATTGACGCGCCGCAACTGGCAACCCTAGTGGAAGAAAATGGTCATGTGTATGTGACGGTCAATGCTGCTTGTGATTTGGCGGTGCCGGTGAAGGCTTCTATTGAAATTGAGCGGGGCATGGGTTCGGTGTTGATCAATGGTGTTTTGAACCCTATCAATGTTGAAAAAGTTTTGGGTAACTTGGTTCTGGTCGAAGTTGGTCAGGTTACTGTTGAGAAAGTGGGCGGGAGTTTGTCTGCACGAAAGACGACCGGCCTGATCAAGGCTGACAAGGTGGCATGCAACCTGATTATGGATGATGTCGAGGCGGTCAGTGTCAATAAGGTTGGCGGTAACTGCGTGCTAAGAGATATTCATGGTGATGGCCGGGTGGATAAAGCTGGCGGCTCTTGCAAGGCGCAGAGGGTGGCTGGTCTGGCTATCCTTTCAAAATTTGGCGGCTCTTTCAAAGCGCAGGATATCACGCTGGCACAGGACGTGAAAGTGGGAGGAAGTATCGAGCTGAACGGCTGTCAGTTTTCCGATGACCTGAGCTTACATGCCGGAGGAAACATCTCAATCGAATTATCAGAAGCAGAGCCAGATCTCACATTCAATATCATCTCTGGCGGTCACAAAATCAAGATCAAAACACAAGAGGAGGATGTCCTCCATCGCCAGTCTCAGGTTGAACACACGCTTGGCAGCGGGCGCCTAGCCATCAGCATCAGGGCTGGCGGATCCGTCTCGGTGGGCGATACCCCTGAAACGACGGAAGATTTCATTGGTGACCTCTCCGGCCGGTTCAAGTTTGAGGAATCTGCATTCAGCACGATCATCCAGGAGCGGATCGAATCAGCCACGCGGCGGGCTGAGGCCAAGGTCAAAGCGGCTGAGATTCGCCTGGGCCAGATCCAGGACCAGGTGGAGAAGTTTCGGGGTGAGAATATCGACCTGGGTGAAGATGGTGAACCAGGCCGGGCAGGGGCACACTATCCTAAACAACCCATGCCGCCTGTGACACGGCCAGCCGGCAAAAAAGGTGCCACGGATGAAGAGCGTTTGATGATTCTCAAGATGCTGGAAGATGGCACGATCACGGTTGATGAGGCCGAAGTCCTCTTTAAAGCGATGGAAAGCTGAGGTTGTGATGGTCGCACAAGCTGAACGCAAAATTTTGGATATGGTGGAGCAAGGCCTGATCTCTGCTGAAGAAGGTTTGCGGTTGATCAATGCCATGGGGGCCGATAAGCAAGATGCCACAGGGGAGAAGGGTTCCCCTGCTGAGCGGGTTGAGCTTTTTGAGGCAGACATTTTGGAGCCATCGGCGCCGCGCATCTCTGAGGCAGAAATGAACCGGATAAAACAGCTCAAACGATGGTGGATTTTGCCTTTTGCGATTGGGATGGTGATCACCACCCTGGGCGCGGTGTGGATGTATAGCGGGTATAGCAACAGCGGCTTTGGATGGGGGTTTTGGTTGGCCTGGATCCCATTCATCCTGGGCATTTTCATCGTCGCGGTCAGTTTTCAGACCAGCCGGAGTGTGTGGTTGCATGTGCGCGTTAAACAAA
The DNA here is from genome assembly GCA_047921135.1 of Candidatus Brevefilum sp. Taxonomy (GTDB): domain Bacteria; phylum Chloroflexota; class Anaerolineae; order Anaerolineales; family Anaerolineaceae; genus Brevifilum. The sequence continues at coordinate 7,266 of JBLRWR010000065.1, read as the reverse complement.
GGCATGGCGAGAAACCGCCGAAAATCTCGATCAGCCTGCCGCTGCCGCTTTCCCTGACACGCTGGTTTATCGGGATGTTTGGGCAAAAAATCCCGGGGTTAAAGGATCAACCCATGGGTGATCTCTCAGAGCTGCTTGATCACATCTCACCTGAAGAACCGTTTTATATCCATGTCAATGATAAGGAAGACGGAGAAGAGGTTGAGGTCTTCATCGGGTGATTTCTACAGGATTGGCAATCAATACGGCTCAGATTTGAGCCGTTTTTTTGTGGCATGCAGGCTTAATTATTGAAGAAATTGTAGATGGCACTGCTGATATTGGCAAACAGGATATTGACAGGATCAAAGACAGCCTGGACCGGGTGGTGGGCAAAAATGGTCAGGACATAGTTGCCGCCAGGAGAATAAACCAGGGCGGCATTTCCGTACGTATGCACCAACCCGTCCGTCTCAATAGCCCAGCCATGCTTGTGGGCTACCGTGGTGCCGGAAGGGACGCCAGCCTGGATCAGGACGCCGATTTTGTTGAGTTCCATGATGTCGATCATCAACCTGCATTTTTCCTGGGTGATTTCACCCGGAAAAGCCGCGATGAGTGAACCGCCTCCATTCTCGGCACACATGTAAATATCCTCCAGTAGCATACCCATGTCGGCGGCTGTGGTTTGGTTGTACCGGTCGGGGCGGGTGTCGATATCCGTGCGTTGGTTTGCCGTCGTGGTGAAGTTTTGCAGCAGGGGGGCGCCCACGTAAAAATGTCCGGCCCAGAAGGTGTTTTCAAGCCCCAGTTGCTGCATATCTTCGGTGACGATCAGCGGCGATAGATTGTTGTCGATGACCATCATCGCCAGCTGGTCGGTGCTGGTATTTTCAGATTGCTGGATCATTTCTTCCATCAGTGCGATGGCTTCGGGCGGATAGGGCTCTTCCATGTAGCGAAAGGCCGTCACCATGAGGGGGATTTTGACCAAACTCCAGGATGAAAAAGCGATGTTAGGCGGGAATTCCTGCCCATTGCCCTGGTGAGCCAGTGAAATGTTACGGGTGGAACCCAAGTCTTGCATATACACCTCGACCATCCCATCAAACCCGGAGACTTCAATAATCTGCCGGATCATGATTTCCAGATCATTCAGTGAAGGTCTGGGGATGAACGTTTGGTCCAGGGCGAGGGTGACCCGCCGGTTGGTTGGCGATTTGAGCGCATCGATCACCTGGAGCGTGGCCCGGTCAATATCCACGCTGGTGCCGGAGATGCCTTCAGCAAATTGTGACGTGCCAGGGACGGGCTTGGGGGGTGTCGCTGGTGCATCGTACCGGGCGCTGATCTCCGTGCGTAGGTAATCCTCGATGCGGCTTTCATCATAACTGGCGGTCAGCGGGATGTCGACGGTTCTTAATTCTCGGCTCCAGAGGAAGTTCCAGTAGCCCTCCCAAAAGGGTTCGGTGACGCGTTGATTGTCGGCAACAGCCAGCATGCGTTCGACGGCGGGTTCGAATCCCAACACTGCCGGGCGGATATGGATGGTGTTGCCAGCATACACAAGCTCAATGGGGGATCGGTAGACGGTGTAGAGGCGTTCAGCAGCCTGGACATAATCCAATCCGCCGATGGGTACCCCGCCCACCTGCATACCCACCGGGAAATTATTGCGTAAACGGCTGTATTCGACCAGCTGGAGGGTGGCCAGGATCAGCGTGATAAAACTGATCACAATGGCAGTCCATCTAAAGAGGGGAAAACGGTGTTTTTGTTTCACGCCCAGTATTGTACTTAATTCTGGTCATTTGGTATAGGGAAGGTAAGCGGCCTCATATGCAGCGAAAAACTTATTTCCTGGTCGGATTTTGGTGGTTAATTCAGTTGGATTTCAGATGTTCAATTGAGCCAACAGGGCCAAGGGCTCTTCGTTATCGGGTTCTGCGATGATAGAATCCGCATATTGGGTATAGGCGATTTTACCGCCCTGCTCTACCAGGATCACTGTGGGTGTGCCCAGGGAGAAAAATTTTTGTTCCTGGTTATAAGTTTGAGCCACTTTAGAACCTTTATCCATGAGGATGGTAAAGGGCGCCGAATTTTTCTTGATAGAGCGCTTGATCATGAATAGCCCATTGGGCACCATGACGAGGATTCTGGTGTTAAGCGCTGAAAATTTTTCAAAGTCATGGCGCAACTGTGCCATATGGTTGGTGCAATGCGGTTTGCGAAGCACTCTTCGAGCACACAAAACCGATATTGAAGACCAATAAAACATGGTGGTGCTGGTTCAGTTCGGACAAACAGACCGGTTTCCCCTCGGGATCGGGGAGGGAAAAATCAGGTGCAATGTCACCGATGGATGATTTTTCCAAAATTTTACCTCCAATAATGGATTGGTTTAATCTGCGTTGTCGGCTGCAAATTAATTCTTGTTCAATGATCACCCATGGTTCTGAAAATCGGGATTATTTTTATTGTCGGGCGATGAGGATGCAATGCAATCATGGGTTAGTTTTTAGAAGGTTTAGCTTCTGGTACAATGAAACATAGATTGTTGTTAAATGCTGATCAAGATTTTGATTAAATTTAGGCATATCCCAGGTAATGTTTGTTTGACATGTTCCAACGCTGGGGATATACTATCAACTCGTGTTTAGCAAGAAAAATTTGGAGGTCGAATTTGAAAACCGCATTAATCACAGGCATCACCGGGCAGGACGGTTCTTACCTGGCTGAGCTGCTTTTACATAAAGGCTATGAGGTTCATGGTCTGATCCGCCGGTCGAGCACGTTTAACACTCGACGGATTGACCATATCTACCGAGACCCACATGGAAACAACGGAAAAATCAACCTGTTTTTACATTATGGCGATGTCACCGCCGGCGATACGTTGCTGGATGTGTTATACAATGTGAAACCCGATGAAGTCTACCACCTGGCAGCCCAAAGCCACGTGCGGGTGAGTTTTGACATGCCCGAGTATACCGGTGATGTGACCGGGTTGGGGACCGTGCGCATTTTGGAAGCGATCCGCAAGGCGGGGATGAAATCCCGCTTTTACCAGGCCTCTTCCAGCGAGCTGTTTGGTGATTCAAAGCCCCCGCAGAACGAGAACACCCCCTTCCGCCCGCGCAGCCCCTACGCTGCAGCCAAATTGTATGGCTACTGGATCGCCAATAACTATCGGGAAGGTTATGGCATGTATGCGGTTAACGGGATCCTGTTCAACCATGAGTCCCCACGCCGCGGTGAGACGTTTGTGACCCGTAAGATTACCATGGCCTTGGCCAATATTCGCGCGGGTAATCAGAAGCACCTGTACCTGGGAAACCTCGAATCCCGCCGGGACTGGGGTTATGCGCCTGAGTACGTTGAAATGATGAACCTGATGTTGCAGGGTGAGCAGCCCGAGGATTATGTGGTTGGCACAGGCGAGGCGCATACGATTGCCGAATTCCTGGATGAAGCCTTTGGCTATGTGGATATGGATTGGCACGATTATGTGCGCATTGACCCGCGCTATTACCGCCCGACCGAGGTGGATTACCTGGAAGCGGATACAGCTAAGGCCAAAAAACTGCTTAATTGGGAGCCCCGGGTCAAGTTCCGTGATCTGGTGAGGATCATGGTCGATGCTGATCTGGAACTGGTTGGATTGGATGCCCCAGGCGATGGCAAAAAAGTTGTCGATGAGAAGTTTTCTGATTGGCACCGTTGGGAGGACCAGGTCGTCTCGATGGGGCGCTGATCCACACAGTTGAATTTTTCGGGAACATTTGCTATAATTTGGCTATGTAATAACTAGCGGAAGAGTAACCGATCGCCGCCTGGCAGAGAAGGAACGTCACAGGCTGAGAGCGTCCACAGGTACGGGATAGGTGAAGTCGCCGCAAGATGGTGCTGAAGAAAGCCCAGCGGGTGAGTAGAACGGCACGGGTGCGCCCGTTACCGCGTGACCGGATGATGGTCCGGCATGAGTGCGCTGGCGTCAGTCAGCGAAGTGAGGTGGTACCGCGGAAGTAACCTTTCGTCCTCTGGGATGAAAGGTTTTTATTTTTTAATATTTAAGTGAGGAGTGTGTGATGGCTAAAGAACTGCCGAAAACGTATGATTTTACCGGAACTGAAGCCCGTTTATACCGCTGGTGGTGGGAGCAGGGTTACTTCAAACCCAGCAATGACCCCAACGAACCCGATTTTGACCCCACCAAGAAGCCTTTTGTGATCTCGATCCCGCCGCCTAACGTGACGGGCAGCCTGCACCTGGGGCATGCGCTGTTTGTGTCGATGGAAGACCTGATGATCCGCTACCACCGCATGAAGGGCGAACCCACACTATGGGTGCCTGGAACCGATCATGCCGGGATTGCCACACAACTGCAGGTTGAAATGATGCTGCGAGAGCAGGGTACCAGCCGCAAGGCGGTGGGCCGGGAAAAATTCCTGGAGCACGCCTGGGCGTGGAAGGAGAAATTCGGGGGCATCATCACTGAGCAAATCCGCCGGCTGGGAGCTTCTTGCGATTGGAGCCGTGAGCGGTTCACATTGGACGAAGGTCTATCACGCGCCGTGCGGGAAGCCTTTGTCTCACTATATGAGAAGGGCTGGATTTACCGCGGCCCGCGCATGATTAACTGGTCGCCCGGGCTGCAAACCGCCGTGTCGGACCTGGAGGTGGAATATTCCGAAGAGCCGGGCAAGCTGTATTTCTTTAAATACCGTATTGTGGGAAGCGATGAATTCATTCCGGTAGCCACCACCCGTCCCGAGACAATTTTAGGCGATACTGCAGTAGCGGTGCATCCCGAGGATGAGCGCTTCCAGCACTTGGTGGGAAAGAATGCCATCGTCCCCATTCTCGGGCGTGAGATCCCAGTGATTGCGGATGACTATGTGGACCGGGCGTTCGGGACCGGCGCACTCAAGATCACCCCTGCCCATGACCCCAACGACTACGCCATTGGTGAGCGCCATAACCTGGCTTTTATCAATGTGCTCAACAAAGATGCCACCATCAACGAGAACGGGGGGCCGTATGCAGGGATGGACAGGATGGCCTGCCGCCAAAAGCTGTGGACAGATATGGAAGCTGATGACCTGGTGATCAAAGTGGAACCCTACCTGATGAAGGTGCCTCGCTCCCAGCGCGGGGGTGAATTGGTCGAGCCGATGATCTCAACGCAATGGTTTGTGGATGTGAACAAAATGGCTGCGGCTGCCCTAGACGCTGTCCGGGATGGGCGGATTGAGATCATCCCCGAGCGGTTTAAGAAGGTGTATTACAACTGGATGGAAAACATCCAGGATTGGTGCATCAGCCGCCAGTTGTGGTGGGGGCACCGCATCCCGGTGTGGTATTGCGACGACTGTGATGCGATGACGGTGTCGCGTGAAGACCCCGATCAATGCCAGGCCTGCGGGGGCGCACATCTGCGACAGGATCCGGACGTGCTGGATACCTGGTTTTCCTCGGCGCTGTGGCCGTTCTCAACATTGGGTTGGCCAGAGCAGACGCCTGACCTGGACTATTTCTACCCCACCTCGGTGATGGAAACGGGTTATGACATTTTGTTCTTCTGGGTGGCGCGCATGATTATGACGGGGCTGGAATTCACCGGTGAGGCCCCCTTCCACACGGTTTACCTGCACGGCCTGATCCGCGATGAGCATGGGCAAAAGATGAGCAAAACCAAGAACAATATGATCGATCCCCTGGATGTGATGGAGGAACTGGGTACGGATGCGTTGCGATTTACGCTGCTGGTAGGCTCAACCCCCGGCAATGATACGAGCCTCTCGATAAAGAAAGTGGAGGCCAACCGGAATTTTGCCAATAAGCTGTGGAATGCCGGGCGCTATGTGATCCGTAACCTGGACAACATGCCGGCTGAGGCTTTCGGTGAGCCTGAGTGGACCCTGGCGGACAGCTGGGTCTGGGCGCGATTAAAGCAATTGACAGAAACGGTCAACCGCTTGTTTGAAGGCTACCAGTTTGGAGAAGCCGGGCGCCAGATCTATGATTTCTTTTGGGGTGATTTTGCTGATTGGTACCTGGAGATAGCCAAAGACCAGATCGCAGAGGGCGGCGATCGGGCTTTTTACACAATTCAGACCCTGGTGCGGATCTTCGACACCTGTTTACGGTTTTTGCATCCGTTTACGCCTTTTGTGACCGAAGAATTATGGGGGCATCTGCGGGGTGCTTGTCAGGAAACCTCACCAGCTTTGGCGCCGAAAGGCGGCTGGGAGGATGCCCTGATCATCGCCCGATGGCCGGAGGCAAAGCAGATGGAGGGCTGGGAAGCGGGGGCGATTGAGGATTTTTCGCTAACCCAGGAGATGGTGCGTGCGATCCGCAATATCCGCTCAGAGTATAAGGTTGAACCCGGGCGAAAAATTGCCTGTACCATCAGTGCTGGCAGCAAGCGGGACATGATTGCTGCCCAGCAGCAGACCTTTGTCTCCCTGGCGGGGATTGACCCGCAAGCTGTGCAGATTGTTGAACAGCCGCTGCCGCCCTCTGACGAGCGGATCACGCTGGTGGTAGCACCGGTGGAGATTACGCTACCCTTGGCTGGTTTGGTGGATTTGGCGGCCGAACGGGCCCGGTTGGAAAAGGAATTGGCTGAAGCAGAGTCTCAGATCCAGCGGTTGGAGAAATTGCTGGCAAGTCCCTTTGCCCAGAAAGCACCGCCGGATGTGGTGGAAAAGGAGCGTGAGAAGCTAGCTGGCTTCCAAGAGACTGCCCTTCGTTTGCGAGGTCAGTTGGGGTGAGACTGTTGGTTGCCCACAAAACTATAATGTGTGATGAAGCACAACAAATCTACACACGTTTCTCACGGCAGAATAATTGGCAAAATTAGGGTGCGCAGAAGGCCTTTGCGCACCCTACAAAAAATGGGTAAATATGGTGTGTAGAATAGTGCCTGTGTACCCTGCATAAAAACTAGATGGCGTTTGGCGTGCGGAAACCCGCATGCTTCGCTCTAAGCAGGTCCTTGCGCACCTAATAAAAAACCTATAAGACGCGGTTGTGTTCTCGCTGAATAATACGCCGCAGGATGGCCAGCGAGGTGGCGTAGGTTGAATCAACGCCAAAATAGGATAGCGCGCCTGCGCCGAGGTTTTCACCCTTGGTGAGGGGTGTGTCTGAGGCATAGTGGAGGATGCCCAGGTCAAAGGGGACGCCATACAGGTTGACGATCTCATCCACGGGGTGGCGTGTGGGCCGGAAGAGCTCATATACTGCTGAAAGATACGGGCCGGCTTCCATTTCGAT
>JBLRWR010000064.1:0-9932 GCA_047921135.1 Candidatus Brevefilum sp. | reverse complement strand
CAGGCGGAACATGATCATACGTTCATAAATATTGCCAATTTGCACCACCCGGAAGGGCATCCAGCGGTCAGGGTCTCGTTCATAATCCATGCTGTCGAGCAGCGGCAAGATTTCGTGATCAATGGCCGCCCGCAACGACTCAAACACCGGCGCCCCCAGGTATTCCTTTGCCAGGCGGATGGCCTGCTGGCGCAATTGTCCCGTCAGGGGGATATAGACCTCATCGATCAGCGCCCGGCGTGCCTTGCCAGTTTCATCTTTTGGATTGAATTGTTCGAGGCGGTATTGGGTGCCTGTGGCAATCAGGCTCAGCAGCATGCTGAAGGCCCGCGAGGAATGATTGTGCACCTCACCAATCAAATCAGGGTCCGAGATCACCTGCCGTGCCAAAACGTTCAAAAAGGCTTCCATTGCGCTGACCGAAGAACGCCATTCGGCTTCGTTATCAGCAGTCATCAAGGCCCGGTTGATGCGGTTAAAGGCCACACCCAGTTGGGGAATTTCAATAGTTTCATCTAAATGGTTCATGTCAGCTCCTGTCGTAAAATACAATTATAAAGGATCACCCTGTAGGCCGCGATCACCCCTAGCGGGGGATCAGACCGCCACGGGTCACATTTAACACTTCTAAAGGGCTCCCGGGGGGCGTGTGGGTAGCGGTCTGGACGGCTTCACACAGGGCAAAGGCCTGTTCGGCCAGCTCTGACTCGGTATGTCGGTTATCCGCCTCCAGCATCAAACGTACTTTGGGTTCCGTCCCGGAATAGCGCAAGTTAAAGCGGATCAACCCGGGCAGTGCAACTTTAAGCCCATCTCGCAAGGCAACCACCTGTTCAAGTGTCTCCAGGTCAGTTTTTTCTGCCACATTAGCTGAGGCAATCACCTGGGGATATTTATGGATGCTCTCTGCCAGCTCAGACAGGGTTTCTCGCCCGCTGGCCAAAAAAGCGCGCAGCAGGTAAATGGCCGAGCGTAGCCCGTCTCCGGTGGTGTGCGCATCATCCATCAGGATGATATGCCCCGATTGCTCACCGCCCAGGCCAATCTGACCGGCCTGAACATTGTGCGAATGCAGCGCATGCAATTCACCCATGATAAACTTATCGCCCACCGGTGTTTCAATAAAATGGATCCCCCGCTCGGCAAAATAATTCACCAGGGCTCCATTGCGCATCGTGGTGCTGACCACCGTATCCCCCAGCAACCGGCCCTGTGCGCGCAGGTAATCGCCCAAAATGGCCAGCATGTGGTCGCCATCCACCAGGTGACCGGCCTCGTCCACAAAAATCACCCGGTCCGCATCGCCATCAAAGACCACGCCAAAATTAGCGCCATATTTTTGAATCAGCCCTGATAAATCCTCGGGGTATTGACGGACATGCTCAGAGCCACACATTGCATTGATGTTCACCCCGGTCGGCGAGGCGTGAATAGCGACCACCTCAGCCCCCAGGCGGGAGAACACCTCAGGCGCATACCACGACGCGGCCCCGTTGGAACAATCCAGCACCAGCTTCAATCCACGCAAGGTCAGATCCTGATGCTCATCCACCAGGTGATCGGCATAGAGCTCGCGCATATCGGTCCCGTCGATGCGGCGCCCAAATTGCTCCGCCTGGGCGATGCCCAGGTCAATGTCGTCATTTAGCAAGGCTTCGATCTCCAGCTCAACCGCCTCGTTCAATTTCATGGCGTTTTCATCAAAAAATTTGATCCCATTCTCATTGACCGGGTTATGCGAGGCCGAAATCACCACGCCAGCCTCAGCGCGCATCTTGCGGACCATGAATGCCACCCCGGGTGTGGTAATGACGCCCAAATCGATCACTGTGGCGCCGCTGGCCAGCAAGCCTGTCGTCAGCGCGCTTTGCAGCATCTCACCAGACTGGCGGGTATCGCGCCCAATCACAAAGGTGGGGTGTAAAGCCTGCCGCGAGAGCACCATCCCTGCGGCGTAGCCGAGACGGGTGATGAACTCGGGCACCAGGGGGTGCTGTCCCACATGGCCACGGACACCATCCGTGCCGAAATATTTGCGTTGGGTTGCTTTTACTGTCATTAATCGGTACTCCTGTTGTGCATCTCCAGCCAAATTGAGCCGGGACCGTTATCACAAAACAGGTCCGGGTCTTAACGTTCGGCCAGGTTATTTGATCTGCAAATCAGCCACCACGGGCAGGTGGTCAGATGCCCGCCGGCTGAGCTCATTGGACTCAATCCAGCAAGTATAGTCCACCAGGCGTGACCGCGGGTAAAAGAAGATATGATCCAACGCACGAGGCAGGTCAGGATGTGTTGGCCCGTCATTTTCAGGGCGCAGGCGCACAAAACCGGGCTGTGACTCCAGGAGATGCTGGATGGCCGGTTCATCTTCGGTAGCGTTAAAATCGCCCGTCAGGATCAAAGGTTCTTCCTGTTCTAAGATAAAAGCTCGCACCAGGTCTAAAAACAGGCTGATCTGTTTGAGACGCATCTTCTGGGCCTGTTCTCTTTTATGGGGGACGATGTCCGGCGGACGTTCGCCCACCATGGTGGTCAGGTGCAATGTGGAAAGGAAAGGATAGGGCGCTTCTTTTATACGCGTCAGCAAAACATAGCGGGGATCAGTGTCCCGGTTGCCTTCATAGGCCAGCGGGCGAAAAACGGGGATATTGCGCGGCAGGCCAGAGCGGTTGGTTTCGCCCAGGCGGGCAAAGGGCAAGCGCGAGTGGATGGCATTGCCCATGGACCAATTCCACCAGTCTCTGAAGATGCCCTTGACCATGATATCTTTCTTGATCTGCATATCACTTTCCATGGAGACGATCTTGCCAAAGAAAGCGTGCCGATAGTTGCCGGCCCGATCGATAAGGTCCATCAGGCTGTGGGTCATACCATCGGCATCAACGTATTGGGTGACCTCCTGCAGGCATAAGACGTCCGCATCCAGGCGTTTGACCAGCAGGTCCAGCGCTTCCAGACGCGAGTGCTGGGTGTCATTGGAGAACTCGTCAAAGGTCTTTTGGCCGCCGCCAATATTCAAGGTGGCCACGCGCAGGTTTAAGGTAGGCAAATCCCGATCCCCCTTTTGCTTAAACTGGTTGAGGTTGTGTCTTTAGTGGTAACAATCACCTTTTCATTATACCAACAGGGATCAAGCCGTGGGAGTAATAGGTGTTGATAGCAGGAGGAATGCATTCGCTGTAGAACGGGTGGGCTGAATCGATGACGATTGATTTGGTAGCCGGTAACACAAACACATCAAGATTAAATTAGACCCGTAGGGTGGGTTGACCAATCATATTTTGATAATTATCATTTTCAGCATGGAATGTTAATTGAAACAAGGCAGATTTAAGAGTCAACCCACCAATGAATGTATCATGCAACCATTGGTGGGTTGGCCAGGCAAGTTCCAATAATTAACATCTCGAAATTTACTACTGCTAATAAACACCATCAAGTCTAAGACCAACCCACCACGCTTGTGGATTTTGTCTTATGGTGGGTTGGCGAAGTGTCGATGGTTTTAAATCAGTCCCCAATAGGTTAATCTCACTCTTCTTCCCGCCAACCCACCCTACGGAGATAATTTTACGATTATTGGACAAAGCCACAAACCTGCCTGCCCAACACAAAACCTATCCCTCAATTGCCTCAAGCAAGTCCCGGGTCAGGTCGGTTGAATCCTCGATGCCCACCGAGAGGCGTACCAGTCCGTCGGTGACCCCCACAGCCAGGCGCTCCTCGCGCGGCGTGTTGCGGTGGGTCATGCTGGCGGGGTGCTGGATGAGCGTATCCACATTCCCCAGGCTGACGGCCAGGGTGGCCACCTTGAGCCGGTCCATCATACGCGCACCGGCCTCCAACCCGCCCTTCAACTCGAAAGAAATCATGCCGCCATAATCCATCATCTGCGTGCGCGCCAGGGTATGATCCGGATGGCTGGTGAGGCCGGGATAATAAACGCATTCCACCCCAGGATGATCTTCCAGCCGTTTGGCCACCCGCAGGGCGTTGCTGCAATGGCGCGCCATGCGCAGCTCAAAGGTCTTCAAGCCGATGTTGGTCAGCCAGGCGTCCATCGGGCTGGGTGTGGGTCCCATCAGCTTGTAAACCGAGTACAGTTCCCCGGCCAGCAGATCCAGGTCGGTGGTCAGTACTGCCCCACCAATCAACTGGCCATGCCCTGAAAGGAACTTGGTGGTGGAGTGCACCACCAGCTCTGCCCCCAGGGTGAAAGGGCGCTGGCAATAGGGCGTGGCAAAGGTGTTATCCACTGCCACCCGGGCGCCATGCTGATGCGCCAGGTCTGCCACTGCGCGGATGTCCGTCAGGCGCATGGAGGGGTTGGCCGGCGTTTCAAGATAGGCCAGTTTGGCGTTGGGATGCGCCGCAAAGGCCTGCTCCCAGCCTGCAGGCGTATTGTCGGTCACCCACACCACATCAATGCCATACTTGGGCAGCAGGTTCTTAAACAACAGGTAGGTGCCATCGTACAACCCCGCCTGCGTCAGCAGGGTATCCCCCGCCTGGACCGAGGCCAGCACGGCCGCCGAGATGGCCGCCATGCCGGAGGAAAACACCAGGCCGCCTGCCAGTGCGTCCGGCTCTGTATCCGGGTTTTGGCGTAACAGGTCCCAGGCTTCCAGCGCGGCCAATTTGCGGGCCAATTGCTGGTGGTTGGGGTTGTTCAAGCGGGAGTAAAAAAACCCGGGCGTCTCACCTGCGGCAATCGCTGCACCCATCTCGGTATTGTCAAAAACAAAGACGGAATTCTGGTAAATAGGGGAGACATGGGCGTTATCTGCGTGACCTGATTCCGTGTAGTGCGTGAGGAACGTGGATAAGCCATTATACTTGCTGGGATGTTGTTTCAATTTATGCTCCTTGAGCTGCAGAGTTAGCGCAGCGACAGATAAACCCGGAGAATATAAACTCCGGTTTGGGGATGAATCATAACCGTATTTTAACATAATTACTGAATCACCCAACAATTCTAATATTCTTGAAATTCCATCACTCCATGGGATTAAAACCGGGCGGATGCCCTGTATAATTAACTAAACAAGTACACGATAAGAAAGGAGCTGTAGATGGCTTTTAAACTGACCTGGATCGGGCACGCCTCCCTCGCCCTGGAGACCGACGGCTTCCAGCTGTTGGTCGACCCCTACCTCAGTCAAAACCCGGCTGCCACGGTGGACCCCGCTAAAGTCGCCGCCGACTATATCCTGGTGACCCACGGACACGGCGACCATATCGGTGACACCATTCAGATCGCCGAGCGCACCGGTGCTACGGTGATTGCCAACGCCGAAATTTGCGGTTGGCTGCGCAAGAAAGGGCTCAAAGTCCACGCCCAACACCTGGGCGGCGGCCACCAGCACCCCTTCGGCTACCTCAAGCTAACCCTGGCCCTGCACGGATCGGGATTGCCGGACGGCAGCTATGGCGGCAACCCGGCCGGGTTCCTGCTCACCACCAACACTGGCGAGAAGATCTACCTGGCTGGCGATACCGGCTTGTTTGGCGATATGGCTTTGATCGGCGAAGAGGGCGTGACCCTGGCAGTGCTGCCCATCGGGGATAATTACACCATGGGACCAGCGGACGCGCTGCGGGCTGTGAAGTTGCTCACACCCGAAGTCGTGATCCCCATTCACTACAACACCTTCGGTCTGATCGCCCAGGACCCCCTGGCCTGGGCAGCGCGGGTGGAAGCCGATACCGCTGCCAAAGCCCGGGTGCTAACCCCTGGTGAAGCGTTCGCCTACCCCTAACCGGGCACAGGATAAGTGAGCTGTAACATGGCCGATAAAAACCGCCTGCCGCCCGGGCAGCATCCCACCAGCGGATTCCCGACTTTGCATTACGGCCCCCTCCCGGCCTTCAACCCCGCCAACTGGGATTTTCGCATCTGGGGCGCAGTCGAGGAACCCGTAACCTGGACCTGGGACCAGGTCTCAGACCTGCCGCGGGTCAAAATCCGGCTGGATCTGCACTGTGTGACGGCATGGAGCAAATTGGAGACGGAATGGGAAGGGATTTCACCGAAGATGCTGGTGGAACAGGGCTTGATCACGCCCACGCCCGAGGCTCGTTTCGTGCTGCAGCATGCCGCGCACGGTTACACGACCAACCTGCCCCTGGCGGTCTTCTTACAGGATAATTTCCTGCTGGCCACCCATTACCAGGGTGAGCCACTGACACCGGAACACGGCTACCCATTGCGCGGCGTGACCGGGGCCATCCCCGGGCGGACGGATCTACAAGATGTATACCTGTGGAAAGGTGCCAAATGGCTGCGCGGGCTGGAATTTATGACCCAAGACCGGTTAGGGTTTTGGGAAGCCAATGGCTACCACAATGAAGGTGATGTATGGAAGGAGCAGCGCACGGCGCGCTGATCAGGACGACATGCGTGTGCGCAGGAAGAAGAAGGCCAAACCTGCACCCCCCGCCAGCAGGAACAGCCCAATCGCCAACAGCAAGGGTGACCGCCCGCCGCCCGATGGGACTTCCACGTCGACCATCTGGGTGCTGGGTTGGGCGCCAAAATCCACCACAACCGTATCCCCCGCAGTCACCATCAGCGAGTAATTCATACTGGTTGTGGGGTTAAAGCCATCCGGGACACCCATACTGAGGTTGTATTCCCCTTCGGGTAAATCCTCAAAACACACCAGCCCGACCACCGCAGGATCACCGCCAACCGTTTCCTTGGTTTCTGAGAAGGTGCCGATGCGGTTGCTGACGCTGATCACCCCCCCGCCCAGATAAAATTCGTTGGGTGAGCGCCTTTGATTGCCATCCAGATCCTCGAACAAGGCCACACAAATCTCACCAGTGCCCTCAAAGGGCGTGGGTGTGGGAGGCCCGGGAGTCGGCGTCGGTTGAGGCCCCTCGGGGGTGGGCGTTACCGGGTCCACCTGACCGATAATCAATTCCTGGCCCGGGAAGATCTCACAGCCCCCGGTTAACGAGTTCAGGATGACAATATCGTCAATCGAAACACCGGTCAGCAGGAAAATGCGGGTGCAGTTATCTCCCTCCTGGACGGTATAGATGATCTGCCCCTCCAGGTTGGGCGTCGGCGTTTGGTAAGCGGCTTGCTGGTAATCACGCGCCTGGACAGCACCGGGCATCAAAACCAGTGCCACGCCCAGAGTCAGCGCGAGCAAAAGTATCAGGTAAAGCCAAGATTTTTTCATTATCATGATTTCTCTCTCGACAAAATTATAACACCTCCAGGGATTAAAGCCAGATACCTTGGATTTGGTGTCAGGGCAATCGCAAAGTCAAACATTCTTATTGTCTTCAACGATCTTCAAATTGTAAACACCCCTTCCCGCCCTCCGGGCACCCTTCCCCTCCCGAGGGGAAGGGCCGGGGATGGGGTCTGTTAATTCAATAACTACGAGATTGCAGACATTTCTCCCACTTTGCGATTGCCCTGCTATCGTGCTGGAATTATTTTTCGGGTATACTTTATTTCAGGTCAACTCGTAGGAGAAGTGCATGATTCGCATTCGTCTGTAAATTCTTAATGTTGCGGGAAGCCAGTTTTGGTATAAAACCGAGGGCTTTCCCTGGGTTTTTCTTGTTAAGAAAGCAGGTGAATGTGTTATCTGTTCAAAATCTATCGAAATCATACGGCCTGAATACCGTTCTCAAACAAATCAATTTCAGTCTCAATAAGGGTGAACGTGCCGCGCTGGTCGGTCCAAACGGGTGTGGTAAATCGACGTTGCTCAGCATCATCGCGGGCGAAGAAACCCCGGATGGCGGGCTTGTTGCCTTCACCCCTACAGATGTGCGGGTGGGTTATTTGCACCAGGGCATCGTTTTTGACCCTGGCGAGACGGTCGGCAGCTACCTTAACCGCTTTGCAGCCAATCTGGAGGAATCCCT
Source organism: Candidatus Brevefilum sp. (assembly GCA_047921135.1). Taxonomy (GTDB): domain Bacteria; phylum Chloroflexota; class Anaerolineae; order Anaerolineales; family Anaerolineaceae; genus Brevifilum. The sequence continues at coordinate 2,039 of JBLRWR010000064.1, read as the reverse complement.
GCGTGCATTGGAAGCTTCTGGTGCGGCATTGGCGGCCTCAGGGGATGATCCAGCACAGATGGCAAGATACGAGCAAGCACTCATGGCGATGAACCGCGCCCAGGAGATGGAAGGCGCCCGGAAATCCATCCTGACCGGTTTTGACCTGGTCAGCCTGTCACCGGATACGGCGATATCGTCTCTGAGCGGCGGTCAAAAGGTGCGCCTGGCGCTGGCCGGTGTTTTGCTGGAGATGCCGCATTTTTTACTGCTGGACGAGCCGACCAATCACCTGGATCTTGACATGCGCGCCTGGCTGCAAGATTGGGTGCTTTCATACCCCGGCGGGATGCTGCTGGTGTCGCATGACCGGGCTTTTTTGGATGCCGTCACCCATAAGATCATCGCTTTCTCGCCCACGGGTGCGGGTGTGCGAGAATACCCCGGGAACTACAGTGATTATTTGTCTATTCGCCAGGGCGAATTTGACGTGGCAATGGCTGCCTACGTCGATCAGCAGGAGGAGATCAAGCGCCTGAAAAAAGCGGCCCAAAGCGTCCGTAACCTGGCCAGGCCGCACAAAGGGGGCAAAGCCGACCCCAAGAACACAGATGGTTTTTCGGCCGGGTTCTTCGCAGACCGGGGTTTAGAAACAGTGCGGCGGGCCAAGCAATTGGAGAAGCGCATCGAATTCTTAGAGGGTGAAGGTGCACTGGAAAAGCCCGTGCAAGCCTGGGAAATGCGCATGGACTTTGCCGACACACCCCCCAGCGGCCAAATGGCCTTGCACATGGATCGGCTGGCCATAGGGTATGATGGCACGCCCCTCTTGCCGCCCATTACGCGAACGGTCACCCTGGGGGCGCGGGTTGCCCTGGTGGGGGCTAATGGCGTTGGAAAGACAACCCTGTTTAAGACTTTGCTGGGCCAGGTGCCGCCGGTTTCAGGTGATTTCAGCTTTGGCAGCGGCGTCCGCCCCGGGTATCTCTCGCAGGAGCAGGAACTGCTGCAGCCTGATCTATCGGTCCTTGAGACCCTGCAGCGCAACAGCAGCCTGACCAATCACACCGCAGCGCGCACCTTCCTGCACCGTTTCTTGTTTAGGGCCGATGAGGTCTTTCAGACCGTGGCGTCTCTCTCATACGGGCAGCGGTCACGTTTGATGCTGGCCTTACTGGTGGCGCGCCAGTGTAATTTCCTGCTGCTGGATGAGCCCCTCAACCACCTTGACCTGCCCTCACAGGAGGCCTTCGAGTCCGCTCTGGCGGAATTTGAGGGCACCATCCTGGCCAGCGCACATGACCGCTATTTTATTGAGCGCTTTGCCCAGGCGATCTGGCACTTTACCCCCGCTGGCGTGTCGGTGGAATTGACCCGGTCGCAGGTGGCTTAGCCGACAGGCATAAATTGTGGATAATGCTGTGGAAAAGTGCGAGAAATTCTGGAAAACCTGTGGATAAATGGCCAAAATTGGTGTAAAAGGTGGGGATAAGGAAGAGAGCCAGGTCCGCCGCACCTGGCTCTCTATTAGAGGAGAAGTTGTCCTAATCGAAACTGTTATGAAACCAGTATAGCGGAAATTAACTTGTCAGACTTGACGCACGCCCCCCTTTTCCCCCACGTTTACCCCACAGAAAGGTTAAGAATTGGGGTTGGTCAGATGAAACCCCGTGTTGATACCCTTCTAATGTCATCAAGAGAAAAAAAGGGGCGCCATTTATTTTGGTCACTAATATCCCCGAACGGAGATGGCGCTTAGCGGGTTAGGAAATGCCAGGGGTTCACACACCGGCCCTCATAGTGAATTTCAAAATGAAGGTGGGTACCGGTGGAATAGCCCGTACTGCCCGCCAGCCCGATCGGCTGTCCCTGGATGACAAAATCATCTAGTTCAGCCAGGATGGAGTTCAAGTGAGCATACAGTGTTTGGTAGCCATTGAGGTGATCGATAATGAGCATGTTGCCATACCCATAATAGGAACGCTGAACCTGGACAACTATTCCACTGGCAGCAGCAAAGATCAGGTCCTCGTGCATTGCCGCAATATCAATCCCGAGGT
>JBLRWR010000063.1:0-10004 GCA_047921135.1 Candidatus Brevefilum sp. | reverse complement strand
GCAACATTCCAGAACATGCTCTCATCAACCCTAGGTTTGGCACCCCGGAACCCTTTCGATGGAATGTCTTCTGTCATAAAAATCAATCGCTTCCCGATTTACTGGGCTGCGGCACGACTCAATCTTACCTTCATTGCATGTCAAAAGGGCAAAAATGCGGTAAATTTATACCACATCTTGGCACCAAAGCCCTGTTCAGGGGTTAATCTTAATAACAATAACTATGCGAAACTCTTCGTCACCCCTTCCCACAATTCTGACCATTCTCCTGGTCGTGGTGCTGTGCTGCCTGTGTATCGCACTGATTCTTTTCGCCAGTGGTGCGCTCCTCATCACCCGAGGAGATTCGCCGCCGGTAACCACGCCCATGGTGATCGATCAGCCATTGCCCCACATCCTTCAACCCACCACAGCCCCCACACCCACAACACGCTTAGACCCTACCCCCGCACTCCCACCAGATCAAATACCAGCTATGGAGGATACGCTCGAGATCCTCAACCAGGCCGTTGTCCCCATCAACGATCCCATCGAACTGGCCAAGCGGCTGGGCGGCAAGGGCGATCTCCCTAAAACCTTCCTCGACCCAAACGCGCCCTACCAACTGGGCGATTCTAAAGCCTTTTGGGTCACCAACGTGGATAACAATGAGAATTTCCAGGTGATCGCCACCGTACGCTATCTTGGCGACCACACCTATTTTTGGATCGAAAACGGTGTCACCTATGACCCGGCAGACCTGCTCGCCCTGGGTGATGCCTTTGACCAGCAGATCTACCCCACCACGCGTGCCTTCTTCAGCACTGAGTGGTCCCCCGGGGCTGACCACGATCCGAGGATTCACATCCTCTACGCGGGTGGGTTAGGGGAGTCATTGGCAGGCTATTTTTCGTCGTCCGATCAACTCCACCCGGACGCTCACGAGTTTTCCAACGCCAAAGAAATGTTCCTGATCAATGCCGACAACATCCAGCTCTGGCACAATGGGATTTACACCACCCTTGCCCATGAGCTGCAGCACATGATCCATTGGCACATCGACAAAAATGAAGAGACCTGGCTGAATGAGGGCTTTTCGATGCTGGCTGAGATCGTCAACGGGTATGACCCCGGCGGTTTTGATCGCCTTTATCTCCAGGATACGGATCTTCAGCTTACCGATTGGGGATCAAACATAGGTCAAAACGGCCCCCATTACGGGGCATCCATGCTCTTTACCGCCTATTTTTATGACCGCTTTGGTGAAGCCCTCACACAGGCACTGGTCGCCGAGCAAAAAAATGGGATGGAGAGCATCGATGTTATCCTGGCAGATCACGGCATACACGATCCCCTCACCGGCGAGATCATTACGTCCCAAGATGTCTTTGCGGATTGGGCTGTGACCAACCTTCTGGGTGATCCGGCGGTTGCCGATGGCCGGTATCACTACAGCGTCTACCCGCAAACGCCACTGGCAGCCCATCGCACCCACATCACCACCTGCCCGACCGAATTGACCGCCTTTGAGATCGCCCAATTTGGTGTGGACTACATCAAAATCTCCTGCTCTGGTGAGTTGACCCTCTCCTTTGACGGCCAAACCACCACCAATTTGCTGCCAGTTAACCCGTATTCCGGAGAGGTCTATTTTTGGTCAAACCAGGGCGACCACTCCAACATGCACTTGCAACGAACCTTTGACCTTACCGAGGTCAGCGGCCCGGTGAGCATGACCTACCAGACCTGGTATGACCTTGAAGCGGACTACGATTATGTATTCGTCTCCGCCTCGACCGATGAGAAAGACTGGGACATTCTCAACACCACCTCGTGCACCTTTAATAACCCCTCAGGGAACAGTTATGGGTGCGGGCTAAACGGCGCGTCGGATGGTTGGCAGCTCGAGACATTGGATTTGTCGCCCTATGCCGGCGGTGAAGTCACCATCCGCTTTGATTATGTCACCGATGCTGCGGTCAATGGCGAAGGCCTGGTGATTGATGATATCCGTATCGCTGCCATTGATTACTTCACAGATTTTGAACAGGATGACGGCGGTTGGGTCGGAGAGGGATTTGTGCGCATCAACAATACCCTGCCGCAATTCTTCCGGGTAACCCTGGTCACCTTTGGGGACCAGGTCACCGTCCGCCACATTGACCTGGATGCCATGAACCAGGCTCAGGAGCAACTCCGTCTTGGTGATGCGTTTGACTCCCTTATCCTGGTAGTCAGCGGGACCACCCCCTACACACGCCAGCGGGCAGCTTACCACCTCCAAATCAAAACCGAACCGTAAGCCTTTGAAAGTATCAAATTAGAATATCGCGATGATTTTGCTCCTCACACAAGCTTGTGCGTGCTGTACAATATCACCACACTCACCTGGCAGCAAGGAGAGCACCAATGACATCAGGCACCTACAATCTCGTCCCCGGCCACATCACCACGCCCTGGGCAAAACACGTTGATCCCAGCCAGCCCCATCCTGAATATCCCCGCCCGCAAATGGTGAGGGAAGCTTGGCAAAATTTAAATGGTCTGTGGAATTATCACATTACCGCCCAGGGTTCGCCCCCACCTGAAAATTTTTCCGGCCAAATACTCGTGCCCTTCCCGATCGAAAGTGCGCTTTCGGGTGTCAAATATGAGCTGAAACCAAAGGAGCTTTTATGGTACCAACGCTCTTTTACAATGAGTCCTGCGCGGTCTGCCGGTCGGACACTGCTTCATTTTGGGGCAGTAGATTGGCACTGCCAGGTATCCATCAACGGGACCTGGGTCGGTGAACACACCGGCGGTTTTGACCCCTTCAGCTTTGATATCACCGAGGTCTTGGCCGAAGGAGAAAACTACCTGCTCGTGTGCGTTTCAGATCCCACTGACACACAGCCCATCCAGCGCGGCAAACAGGTGCTCAACCCCAGGTTTATCTGGTACAACGCTTTTTCTGGCATCTGGCAAACCGTGTGGCTGGAGCACGTTCCCCAAACATATCTGATGGGGTTCACGGTCACCCCCGACATTGACCTGGAGACCGTCATCGTCGAGGCACAGGTTGCGCATCCCACAGAAAAACTCGCCCTCAACGTCCACATCGTTGATCAAGGCCAGGTGATCGCCACAGGGCAAGGGCCGCTAGGCACGCCGCTCACCGTCGCCATTAAAAACTCACAATTATGGTCGCCAGACTCCCCCCACCTTTACAATCTTGAGATCGCGCTGACCAACGCTCAGGGGACAGTTGACCATGTAAAGAGCTACTTCGGAATGCGCAAGTTCAGCCTTGGGGAGGATGAGCAGGGTCGCCTTCGCTTTTGCTTAAACAACGAACCGCTGTTCTTATACGGCCCATTGGACCAGGGTTACTGGCCAGATGGCTTATCCACACCGCCCACCGACCAGGCCATGCAATGGGAAATCAACTTCATCAAACAAGCGGGATTTAATCTGCTCCGTAAACATGTCAAAGTCGAACCTCAACGCTACTATTATCACTGCGACCGGGCAGGCATCATCGTGTGGCAGGACATGGTCAGCGGGGGTATCAGCCCCAAGCCGATTTGGTTTTTGTTTGCCCCGTTGTTTAAGTCCCTCCGTGATGACCGTGCATATTGGCGCTTGGGGCGTGGCCGAAAGCAAAACCGTGAGCAGTTTAAGCTGGAATATGAGCGTATGATCCTGGCATTGATCAACACCGTCTCGATCGCCATTTGGGGCCCCTTCAATGAGGGCTGGGGGCAGTTTGATGCCGCCCACATCGCCGAATGGACCAAAACGCTGGACCCCACCCGCCTGGTGGATCACGCCAGCGGCTGGTTTGACCAAGGCGCAGGCGATTTCAAGAGCGAGCATATCTACTTCAAGCCCTTGCCCCGGCCCGAACCCGACCCACAGCGCGGCTGGGTGCTGTCGGAGTTCGGCGGATACAGCCTGAACCTGCCCAAACATGCCTGGAACCCTAGTAAAGACTTTGGCTACAAGAAATTTAACTCCCCTGAAACCCTTACAGCAGGTTATCTCGATCTGCTGGAAAATCAGCTCATCCCCTGGATAAAAGCAGGGCTTTCAGCTGCGGTTTACACCCAAACCACCGATGTCGAAACGGAGATCAATGGTTTCCTCACCTATGACCGCAAAGTTACCAAAATGGACCTCCAGGCAATCGCCGCTGCCCACCGCCGCTTGTGGCAGATCAACCCCGACACAAGTCAGGAATAGCACAGCACCCTGTCAATCCAAAGATGCAAAAAGGCTGTTTCGATGACAAAACAGCCTTTTGTTGTTTTCGTTTAACGGAAATGTTCTGATACTGTGCAGATTTTATTTAAATATTGCCTACAGCTTCGATCAGGTCATTAAAAACGGTGAAATATGACGCAATGCCTACCAGGTCCATCGATTCTCGAATGCGCTTGTCCATGTTCACAAGGATCAGCTCACCGCGGTTCATCTTCTTAACTTCTTTTTGAACCCGAATCAAGGCCCACCAGCCTGCACTGGAAACAAAGGTCACATCTCGCATATCAAAAATAATATTATACTGACCCTTTTCAATCAGTTGATTCATCGCCTCTTCCACTTCGGGCGCTGTGTAGCTATCAATGCGGCCATTGGCATACAATACTGTACTTCGTTTGTATTCAGTAATCTCAAAATCCATCGCTATTTCTCCATCAGACTTAAGGATAGTTGGCTGTTCTTATTATAACTTAAATAATTAACAGGTTGCGGTGTTTTCGAAGATATCACCGCTTAAAACCTAATTATAGTATAAAAACCCCATGAAATGCCAATTTGTAACCCAATTGACCCGGTTGGGTATAATAATCGCCTATGAAATACCATATTTGGACTGAGGGCTGCCAGATGAATGTGGCAGATTCACGGCGGCTGGCCTCCGCCCTGGAGCAAATGGGCTATCAACCCACACGCCAACCGGGCGAAGCCGACGTGATCGTGCTGAACACCTGTGTGGTGCGCCAGAGCGCTGAAGATAAAGCCGTTGGTCGGCTCAGCTCTCTGCGCCCTTTAAAAGATCACAATCCAGACCTGGTCATCAACCTGATGGGCTGTCTGATCGGTGTGCGCGGCAACCAAAAAATCCTGGAGCGTTTCCCCTGGGTGGATGTCGTGTCTCCGCCATCAGATCCCGAACCCCTGCTGCATTACCTCGGCGAACGGGCCGCCAAACAAACCAGCCTGAACACACAAACGCAGATCAACGCCATCCTCGATGGCAACCCCATCCTGCCCAAAGCAGACCAGGGCAAGCTCATCTCCGCCTACATTCCCGTTGTCTACGGCTGCTCGCATGCCTGCACTTACTGTGTGATCCCCTATAAGCGGGGCAGGGAACACTCCCGCCCGTACGATGAGATCCTGCGCGAAGCCCACAGCCTGGCGCAACAGGGCGTAAAAGAGGTCACCCTGCTCGGACAGATTGTCGACCGGTATGGCCTGGACCTGCCAGAGCGCCCAACCCTGGCCATGCTCTTGCGAGACCTGCACCAGATCGAAAACATCAAACGCATCCGCTTTCTCACCTCGCACCCCAACTGGATGACCGACGAACTTTTAGATACCGTCCAGGCGCTGCCCAAAGTCTGCCCGCACATCGAGGTGCCCATCCAATCCGGGGATGATGACGTCTTGCTCGCCATGCGCCGTGGTTATTCTGCCGGCGCTTACCGCAACCTGATTGCCAGAATCCGGGAGCGTATCCCCGATGTGGCCATCGCCACCGACATCATCGTGGGCTTCCCCGGTGAGACACAAGCACAGTTCAACAACACCTACACCCTGCTGGACGACCTGCGCATGGATGTAGCCCACCTGGCGCGCTATTCTCCCCGCAGCGGCACCTATGCCGACCGCAAACTGGAAGATGATGTACCTGAAGAAGAGAAAATGCGCCGTTTCCGCATTCTTGAAACCCTGCAAGAGGAAATCGCTACCGAAATCAACGCTAAATTGCTGGGTAAGACGGTTACGGTCCTCTTTGAAGGGCAAAAACGCGGGCGCTGGCGCGGGCGTACACCCACCAACAAGCTGGTTTTTGTGGATGCCACTGAGAACTTACTCGGCCAGGAAAGGGATGTCCACATTGAGTGGACAGGCCCCTGGTCTTTAATTGGGTCGCTGGTCGCATAACCCCCTCAGAAAGCTAAACAGCTTACCCCACCGGTTCTATCTTCACACACCCTTTTGCATTTAACCCGGCTTTAGTTCGGAACAGTGTTCTTTTGTTCGAATGCGCACAGATCTTCAACCGGGCAGCGATAACACTGCCACTTGCGTGCCCCGCACACCTCCCTGCCCAGGCGGATCAGGTTCAAATGCAAATCATAATAGGCATCTTCGGGGATCACCGCTTCTAGGTAGTCGTGCGTTTTTTCAACCGACAATTGCGCCGGCCGGATGCCCATGCGTCCGCTCACCCGGTAAATGTGTGTGTCCACCGGGAAGGCCGGGATACCCAACGAGAACAATAACACAATGGCCGCTGTTTTAGGGCCCACGCCTTTAACCCCTGTTAGCCAAGCCCGCGCCGCCTCTTTTGGCATGTCCCGCAGAAATTCCAGGCTCAGCTCACCCTGAGTATGGTCGGCAATCTCACGCAGCGCCTTTTGTATTCTGGGGCCCTTTTGGTTTGCCAGGCCAGCCGTGCGAATGGCCTCAACCACCTCCCCCGGGTTGGCCTGCATCACTGCCTCCCATTCCGGAAAAGCTTCTTTTAGCGAGTTAAAGGCGACATCCCGGTTGGTGTCGTTGGTGTTTTGAGACAGGATGGTCGAAACCAGCTCATCGACCGCCGGCAATGCTGGGCGCCAGACGGGCAACCCATAGGCTTCGATCAACCGCTTTCTAATCTGGGCGGTCCTGGCTTGGTGTTCGTTTCGTACTTGTTCCATCAGGACCGCATTTTCATGAAATCAGGACGTTCAAACACCGGGTGCACTTCGCCCACAGGCAATTCGCGCCAGTTCTTGATGGTTACATTGCCATAAGCATCAAGCTGGTCAAGTTCGCCCTGGGTCAAAACACCCATCGCCATCAGCAACGTCAGACCGACCGATGCACGAGCCCGACCGCGCGCATCACCATCCGAAATTTTGATTGCAATCCCCACCCCGGGCGAGTTGTCGCCTATCACACCCGGCATCACGCCCAAAATCAGGTAACCTTCCGCGCCACTCTTGCTGAACACCTTGTCCCCGGCAGCCGTCATCAGATCCGTATCAAATTGGTCCGGTCCGGCCACCATGAACGGGAAAGACATCATCGCAGCGGTGATCCTGCGGCAGGCTTCACTTCGTTGCGTTGCCAACTGGGTTGGGTCTGCCAATTTCGCCACAGCCTGGGCCATTTTTCGCATGGAAATACCATAAACCGGCGCCGAGCAGCCATCGATCCCCACTGGCATCTGCTGTGGGTCCAGGCCTGCCATCTCGCCCAGAATTTCTCGGATGGCTACTTGAACAGGGTGATCCAGGTCGAGGTAATTTTGGGTTGGATAACCGCGCAAGCGCGCAAAAGCCAGCATGCCAGTGTGTTTCCCGGAACAATTATGGTTCAACTCCGTTGGCTCCTGCCCGGCCAGCTTCATCGCCTCACGTGTTTTTGTGTCATACGGCCAGTGAACGCCGCAAGCCAGGTCAGCTGCTGCCAGGCCGATCTTCTCGTGCATGCTTTGCAATACGGCAACATGCTGCGCTGTGCCAGCATGCGACGCACACAGGATGGCAATTTCTTCCTCCGAAAGACCAAAGGCTTGCGCGCCGCCGTGTTCAATAAAAGGAAGGGCTTGCAAGGGTTTTAGCGAGCTGCGCGGATAAGTAAGCCAATCCGGGTCGCCCGCGCTAGCCAACAGGCGGCCCTCACGATCCACCACACAAAATGCGCCGTAATGCACAGATTCAACAATTTCCCCACGGGTGACTTCCACTAACGGCACATGGTTAAACGCTTGCATTTAATCCTCCATTTTCTTGTGCCAGTTTGGTCCGTCTGACCAGGTTATTCAGTTCCCTAACCAGGCAGGTATGATAGCTCTCAAACTTCTCGCGCTCAAAACTTAAGTGGCTCAATAAACTGGCCGCCGTCTGAGCAATTCCTTCTTCTTTCTCTTCCAGCCATAGCAGCTCGTTGACTGCACTTTTAATCTCGTTGAGAAAATCAATCATCTTCAAGACCGATTCTTGCCCAAGGACACCATCTCGCCCGCTGATAATTTGATAAAACTTAAAGAAATCCGAGCTCAGCCAGGTCAATTCCTCAATCCAGCGGTCAATCTGGCAGCAAGCCAGAAAAGGCGGCTGATGGCTCACCACGCTGTCGCCCACAAAAATGACCTTTTCAGCGTCATACCTTACCCAGCTACCCGCCACATGTGCACCGGGTTGATGCGTGACAACAATGGGTTGTTCATCCCAATACAGGTTCACCTGTTGATAGTAGGTGATATCCGGGATCGGCCACCGATTGTTATGGGGCAAATCGTAATCATCAGGATCTGCCCCTAATTGCTTTTCTACTGAACGAGAAGCAGTTGGCAAGTCCTGAATCAATTCAATTGCATTTTCCTGTGCCAGAATAGGCGCGTCAATCAGCGGCAGGCTTGATAAGCGGTCGGTATGGGTATCCAGCAAGACAACCAGCTTGCCTACCCCGCCGCCAAGATTGACAAGTTTTTGCCCCCAGGCATGCCGATCATCTGCTCTACACGGCCCATCAATGATCACCAAGCCGCGTTTCAACTTCAACACAGAAGAAACAACGCCCGGATAACACTGTTCAATAAATACCTGATTAGCAATTTCCTCCATTTCGCAATCTTCTCCCTTTCCTCATATGATATATCGCCCACTCATTATACGATTAATTCACCCACCTTATTCAGGCGGGCACAGCGGGATCTGCTCCTTGTTCTCATAACCATTGAGCTGCAACCCAAAATAGGGGGAGGGGTCAATGGTATTTTCAATCTCCAATTCATTCATGTATTTCCCCATTCCATCATCTTTGACAATCGAGAAATGCAAATGAATGCCCGTGGGGCGATTGGTGTTGCCCGAATAGTTGCCCTGGTAGCCTAACAGTGTTCCGGCTGGCACAAAAATTTCAGTGCTGCCAGGCGGAAACACCTCCACGATTAATGAGTTGCCGTCCCGGTCTGCCATGTGTGTGTAATATGTCCAAATTTGGCGTTCCGTCTGCAAAGGATCAGCCGGGATGCGAATGATGACCGTGGACTTCCAGTCTGGCAGACGGCTGAGGTAGCCGCCATAGGCGGCGTAAATCGGGGTCTCACCGACTGCAGCACCGGAAAAGATATCCACACCCTGGTGATGATGGCCTGGCCTGAAAGAATCTCCCCACAAAAAACCAATCATACCTGTGGTCGGCATAATAAACGGTGCATCCCCGCAGCGGGTCAGGGCGGGGATAACCCAATCCTGATATTCGCCAGGCTGCCGCAGGAAGGCCAATACCTTGGAGGTTCGTGGCGCGTTGGCAATAAACACACGGTAAAGCGCATACATACCCATGACCAGACCCACCAGCACCACCGGGATTAAGTACAACAATCGCTTATACCTAAAAGATTTCTTCTCAATATTATCCATGCGCTAATTCTATCAAAACACCCCTCGGGCAACCAACCGGAAGTCATTTTCTTATATTTCTCCAATTTTCTTCAAATATGCTGTTAACACAATCCCAATAAGATCATCAGTAAGTAATCATAAACCAAAAATAAATGGAGGCACACATGACCCTGTATATTTCCCCTGGCAGACGATCCCTTCGACGAAGGATGATGGAAGAAATGATGCGAGATTGGGATGAAGACTATTCACCAAACCTGACTTTTCCCATTGATGTCATCGCAGACACCGATGCATTCACCATCAAAGCCCTGCTACCCGGTGTTCAACCCGAAGACCTGGAGATCAACATCGTCAACGAGTTGGTGACCATCTCCGGTGAGCTCAAGATAGAACGCGATGAAAGCGAAA
>JBLRWR010000062.1:0-10013 GCA_047921135.1 Candidatus Brevefilum sp. | reverse complement strand
ACTTCGGATGATAAGCGCTTCAAAAACCCGTTTTCAAACAGGGATGAAAAGGCGCTAAATTGCAGCATCACCCGCTGATCAGCAACATCATAACGATGCATGAGGGTATCCACATCGGAATAATACACATACACAAATTCACGCACCCCGCCTCGCCGGTTCAGGTAATCCGCCAGGCTCACGCACAGGTCAGCCTCGTTCACATAGGTTTGCAGGTTGACTTCCTGCATCTGCATCACTGACAAACCGGAGTTGGCAATCTTTGCATGAATGAATGTCGTTGGTTTGACGCCATGTGCCCGCAGGTGTGGGCCCAGCGTCGGTCGGTCCATGAACATAGCCGGATCAAAACCCGCACGGGAAAGCCCGCCCACATCATTTTTGGCGTTCGCAGCCGAATGGAGGATATTGTTCATCACCAGCCCAAATTCCTTTGCCCACATTTCATAGCCGATCACGCCATGAGCGCCGGCTCCTACGCCCGTCCACAGCGTGGTCAGTGCAGACGCAGTCGTGCTCGGGCAAATGCTGGTGATCGGGCTGAACACACCCCGGTCGAAATGCCGCCCCCATACCAAGCCAAGCGCCGGGTTGATGACCTGTTTGAACAGATCGTAGCCCAGGGCATCCACCAACAGGCACACGACTTTACGATAAGGCCCCCCCCAGCTGATCTGTTATGATAGCATCCAAAGGCAACTCGCCAAAAGCGGGGACATCCAGCAGCTTGGTCACCGTCCCGGGCAGGTTGACCAGCGATAAGCCCTCATAGCAGGGCATGACCAGGTCGTCCGCTTGCGGCACGCCCTGTATGCGTTGATTTTTAATCCTCGGAAGAACCTGGCTTGTCAAATCTGGCATCCTTACTCCTTTTCAATCTTCAATTTATGATACTCGATTTCACCAGACATCACCCTCCGAGGCCCATACCGCTTGCAAACCCTGCTCATCATGGGAATAGTGTTTGTGACACGCGTACCCCTGCAACAAACCTCACAATTCGAACACCGCCTCTGCCGCCAGCCAGAACAAATTGCGGCGGATATCCGTCCGCGTCTCCCAGGCGCGGCCATCCCACCCCTCGGCGATGACCGCGTCACCGCCGTACAGCAGCTGACCAAAGGGTACCTCGCGAAATTTGGCTACCGCCATAAACGCCGCCGCTTCCATCTCCACCGCCAGGCAGCCCTCCGCCCGATAGGCGGCAGCTTTGGCATGGGTTTCACGGTAGATGGCGTCGGTGGTCCAGGTCTTGGTGCGCAAATACTCCAGCCCGTGCCGGTTTAAAACCCGCTCCAGAGCAGCCAGTGCGTGCGGGTCCATTGCAACCTCGCGGGAAGGCGGCAGGTAATGGTAGGAGGTGCCCTCATCCCGGATGGCAGCAACAGGCAGGAGCAAGTGGCCAACGGCCACCTCCCGGTCCAGCACACCGCACCCGCCGCAAGCGATGAACTTCCTGCAGCCCACCGCAATCATCTCCTCCAAGAAGCCCACTGCCAGCGGCGCGCCGACCCCAGGATGAAAAAACGCCAGGCGCCGTCCTTGATAATCGATTTCATACAACGGCTGCAGCCCAATCTCTGATTTTGAGTGCCAGATCACCCGGGCAGCGTGGTTTTCGACAACCCAATCAATTACCTCGGCAAAAAAACAGATCACGCAATGCTCCGGAACATCCCTGGGTTGAATGACCTTCGCGGGTTCAAGGATCGCCTCCCTGGCCGGGTCAAATTCCAACAGCGGTATGGGTGCAGCTTTCATCTTTGAATTGGCCTCCATTGTATCATTTGCCATCAACCCCTGCTCTTCTGCCACCTTACTTAGCAGGGTTGAACAGCCTTTTGACAATTATAAGCCCATCCGATCACTATCAGCGTGTGGCAAAGCCTGTCTATCTGGTGTAAAATGGGATCAGCAGCCCACCACAGCATAAACGGTTTTTTTCATGACTGAACCCGCACACACACCCGATCAGACACCACCCTCTGCATCCAACCTTCAATTTGGCGAGGAAATGTTCATCGAAGGGGCTGGCTTTTCCTTCCGGCCGATCGCTGGCTTCGAACTGGAGGTTGATGGGACCGTTTACATGTACTCAGAGGACGGAAACTTGGAGATTTGCATGATCGGGGGCGAGCTGGATAATAACACCTCGCTTGCAGAGCTCAACGATGAACTGGCTGCAGATTTTATGGTTAATTTTGATCACTTCGAGCTGATTGAAGCCGGCAAAGATACCGTTCAGGGCATCACGGGTTTGGTGAACGATATCCGTTTCACAAATGCCGAAGAAGAGGGCTCAGGAAGGGCCTTGATTTGCTCTCCCCATCTCAATCAGTTTTTCTTCATGCTGGTGATCGCCTCAGCCGATCGCTGGCTGGCCCAGGGAATGGAGATTTTCTCATCGGCAAAAGCACACATCCACTTTCATCCCCAGTTTAAGCCCGTTGCCATCGCCACTGAGGTGGAAAAACACCCCGATCTGACCATTGAGACCTACGAATCGATCCTCCCCGAAGAGAAACTGATCGTTACCATCATGCGGGGCGATATCTCCCTCCTCATGGCCGCCCGGGCAGCCACCATCCAGGATGAAATCACCCTCACTGAGATCAGCGCACCGGGTAATCAATTGCTGTATGCCTACAACCCCACCTCGGGAGAATTTTCCAGCCAAATTACCGCCCAACCCCTAACCAGCAGCCATGGTGAGCTTTGTGTGCTGCTGCCCACTGCCAGCCAGCAAGGGCTGCTCAGCGGGGATTACCGCTTCACCTTCACCACCAAAAGCGGTCAGCCGCTGCAGGATGTGCAAGTCATCATCCGCCAGGGCCCGGCTTTGGGCCGGCAATACATTGATTTGAACCTGTGGTTGGCACTGGCAGACGAAGGGTTTGACGAGCCCGACATTTTGACACAATTTGAAGCCGGCCTGCGGTCTGCTCTGACCGAGCAGTTGGCACCCATCAAACTGTTGCCCGGAAATATCGAAATCTACCACCCTGCACCCGATGAGCTGGATGCCTTCGTATCCATCAACCTCGATACCGACCTGGCGGATTGCAGCTACATGATCGCTGAAAGCGTCGAAAACGGACGCGCCATTAACGTTGGACTGGTGGACCGCTTCACCCACGGCGAACCACCCACTGAAGCAGGTCTCACCTCACTGAGCTGTGGGTCACCCGGGATGATCCTCTCGCCTGTTTCACCCCACGCTTGTATATTGGTCAATTATTCTGCCCATAAAGGGGACGTTCCCGGCCTGGCCAAAGCCATCCTCATCCAATTATTGAATTTCTGCGGCGTACCCGTTCAAAACACCCTGTCCGATCAACCCCTGCCCACAAATACCGATCTGGTCTGGCAGCTCAGGCGACACCCGCTCTTCTACGACGCCGACTGAGGATCAATTCCAAACCACTCAATCGACTCCACACCGCTAAAGCGCGTTCGCATCACCGCCAGCGCCTGGGGGTTGTTATCCACCAGGATAAAATTTCGCCCCAATTCCAGGCACACCTCGCCCACCGTCCCGCTGCCTGCGAAGAAGTCCAGCACCAGGTCACCCGGGTTGGAAGAAGCGCTGATGATGCGCTGCAGCACGCCCACCGGCTTTTGAGTGGGGTAACCCGTTTTCTCCTTGCTGTTGGTGCCCACAATCGTGTGCCACCAGGTATCCGTAGGGAACTTTCCCTTAGCCGCCTTTTCCTTGCCTACCAGGCCCGGCGCCATATACGGGATGCGTTCTACATCTTCGTAATTAAACGTGTATCGCTTCGGGTCTTTGGCGTAAAACAGGATGTTATCATGCTTGGCCGGCCAGCGAGTTTTTGACCGCCCGCCAAAGTCATAGGCCCAGATAATCTCATTGATAAACGATTCCCGGCCGAAGATCTCATCCAATAAAATTTTACAGTAATGCACTTCCCGGTAATCAATGTGGAAGTACAGGCTCCCCGTCGTTGAGAGCACCCGATGTGCCTCCCGCAAGCGCGGCTCCAAAAAGCCCAGGTAATCGTCAAAGGCATCACGGTAGGCCTTTTCTCCAATCACCCGTGTCTGATAGCGTTTTCCGCCAAAACCCACCCGGTCGCCCTCTTGATCCTGCGCAACTTCGATCTGCTGGCGGGCTTGCGCCTTGCCTGTATTGAACGGCGGGTCGATGTAGATCAGGTCCACCGCGCCCTCCGGCAGACCTTCCAATACAGCCAGGTTATCAGCAAAATAAATCTTGTTTCTCATACCCTTATTTTAACATCACAAAATTGGTTTTGCGGTTTCACTTTTTACCTACATTTAACAGCTTGACACCTTCCGTTGTCTACGCTTAGCCGGGTTGGATGCACCCATGCTAAAGCACAGCAGCAAATGTTCTGCTCACACCAAGTTGCAACCTTAAAAAATCCTCCTGGTCTTGACATACTATTTACTATACAGTATTATATTATACATGATTACATGCACAACATTATGAAAGGCTAAACACGATGACAGATTCAACAATACATGATCAAACCCAAAACCTGGTGCAGGAGCTGCGGCGCGGGGTCATCATCCTGGCAGTCCTCAGCCAGCTGCACGAAGAGCAGTACGGCTACTCCCTGATGAAGCGGCTTGAAGAACAGGGCATGCAGATCGACCAGGGCACCCTTTACCCTCTCCTGCGCCGCCTGGAGGACCAGAACCTCCTCCAGAGCGACTGGCGGGTGGACACCTCCCGGCCGCGCCGCTACTACATGCTCAGCGAGCTCGGCAAAATTGTACTGGAAGAAATGACCACAGAATGGTCACGCATCAAAACCACTATTGACAATTTATTATTCTAAATTTAGGAGACTAACATGAAAATCTTAAACGCATACCTCGAAGAAATCCGTCATCGCCTGCCCCGTAAGAATCGGCAGGATATCCTCGACGAAATCCGTTCTGTCCTGATGGACATGATCGAAGAGCGCTCCCCCGGGGCAGACCCCAGTGAAGCCACCGTCAAATCTGTGCTGAAGGAATACGGGTCACCCAAGTCGGTTGCCCGCCAATACAGGGGCCAGCAGGGTCTGATTGGACCGCAAACCTACCCGGTATACATGACAGTGCTCAAAATTGTGCTCATCGTTGTGGTTGCCCTCAACGTCCTGGGCGTGACCTTTGGCGCCATCAGCGGGTCCCTCGGCGAGAGCGGGCTGTTCGTCGCCATCTTCGAGACCTTTGGCGGCTTGCTCAGCAGCCTGTTCACCGCCTTCGGCATCATCACCCTGATCTTCGCCCTGATCGAACGCTTCGCTGCGGATGAACTCCAGGCCGAGCTCGAAGACGATTGGTCACCGGATGATCTGGCCGAGCTGGAGGACAAAAAGCGCGTGAAAGTGGCTGAATTGGCTGTGGAGATCACCCTGGGCATCATTTTCATCCTGCTGATCAACCTCTACCTGGACCGCATCGGCATCTATTACCTGGCCGATACGGGTTGGGTCTCCGCACCCATCCTGAATGACAACATCCTGCGCTACATCCCCTGGCTCACCGCCCTCACTGCGCTGGATATCGGCCTGAACCTGTACCTGATCGGCAAAGATTTCTGGGATCTGCCTGCATCGATCAGTAAAATCCTCCTCAATGCGGCTAACATCATCTTGCTGGTGGCCATCATTGTAGGGCCAACCCTCATCACCATCAGCCCCACCGCCTGGCAAACACTGAACCTGGGGATCGACTTAACGGCACAACAGCTCAGCCAGCATTTGAACACAGGGCTAAATCTGATCTTAGGCCTGGCGATCTTCGGCCTGGTGGTGGATACGGTCACACGGGTGGTGCAAACATTTATCAAAAAGGCTCACACCAGTATCCACTTTAAAAACGAATAAGCACATTGACTTAAAGTTTCGGGCAACACACACCTGGGGCTGTCTAAACAGGCAGCCCCAGTTGATTTAATGCTACACAAAAACAAAGCAACTTCTATCAGGTGATGGCATCTAAAACAGATTGATCCCATACACCTCAACCTGCTGATGGAAATATTGTTTATAATATGCACATCAAGATTAAGTTTTGTGGCGCATACTGCGCTCGATTGATCGATTTCCAATCACCATTCTCCCTAAAGATCCACCTTCAGAAAGGAACACATCATGGGACATTTTTCAGACGATATCAATAAGGATGACTTTATGAACGCCTCGGCGGAGGAATGGAGCAAGCCATCCACACCTGCCGAGAGGCCAGCGGAAAAGCCAGAACCAACAGACCGCTGGGGTTCGCCCATTCCCGACAAAGCCGTCGAAGCCGACCCAGGCCGCTGGGGTTCGGAACCAGCTCAACCGTCCAGTTCCGTGCCACCAGCCAAGAAGGGCGGTTCTAAATGGTGGATCATCCTGATCATTGTGGTGGTCCTGCTGTGCCTGTGCGTTTGCCTGGTGGTGTTCGGTTTGCCTTTACTTGGCTGGAGTTTGCTTCCGGCGGGCTTGCTCCAATTTTAACACTCGTCCAAAATTAAAAAGCACCACATCTCATTTAGCTGAGATGTGGTGTTCAGTTCGTCAACCACTTTCACTTATCGGTGATCTAATAGCCAATACTGGACGTCTAAAAGCCCGTCTTGCGCTTCAGGTGACGTGCGCACGTACTCCCCATCTGCGGTCATGTGCCAGGCT
Organism: Candidatus Brevefilum sp.; assembly: GCA_047921135.1. Taxonomy (GTDB): domain Bacteria; phylum Chloroflexota; class Anaerolineae; order Anaerolineales; family Anaerolineaceae; genus Brevifilum. Next base: position 3,357 of record JBLRWR010000062.1, on the reverse strand, counting down.
TTAATATCTTCACGCAAATACACGCCTAAAACAGTATCCCGCAAATAACGGATCAGGTCGGGGTCTTCCACCGGGAACAAAACTTCCACCCGTGTGTTTAAATTGCGCGGCATCAGGTCTGCGCTGCCCATGTAGATGACCTCCTGGCCGTGATTATGGAAGTAATACACCCGGCTGTGTTCTAAAAAGCGCCCCAAAACGCTGATCACGCGGATATTCTCGCTCAGGCCTTCCACGCCGGGGCGCAGACTGCAAATCCCCCGCACGATCAAATCAATTTTCACCCCGGCTTGTGAAGCACGGTACAGTGAACGAATCATCCCCCGATCCACCAGGGCGTTCATCTTGAGGATGATCCTGCCATCGCCATGCTTTTTCTGATGGGCAATTTCCTGATCGATCAAATCGTCAAATCTATCCCTAAAATAAAAGGGTGCCACCATCATTTTGCGGTATTCCTGCTTGGCGGAATAGCCGGTCAGGTAGTTGAACAGGTCTGTGGCATCCGCACCGAGCGCGTCATCACAGGTGAATAGGCCAATATCTTCATATAACAATGCGGTGTTATGGTTATAATTCCCGGTCGCCAAATGCACATAGCGGCGGATGTGCTCCCCCTCTTTGCGCACAACCAGGGTGACCTTTGAGTGGGTTTTCAGGCCCATCAATCCATAAGTTACATGCACCCCTTCCTGCTCCAGCAGCTTGGCCCACTCAATGTTGCTTTCCTCATCAAAACGGGCTTGCAGCTCAACCAGAACTGCCACTTGCTTGCCATAATCGCGCCGGGCGCGCAACAAAGCCTTGACCACAGGTGAATTCCGCCCCACCCGGTAAAGCGTCTGTTTAATCGCCAGCACATTCGGGTCAATCGAGGCATAATACAAAAAATCAACGACGGGGTCAAATGAATCATAGGGATGATGCACCAGGATGTCCTGTTTTTTGATAGCATCAAAAAAAGCATCCGGTGAAACATCATGATCAAACTTTAATTCCTCGGGGATGGCTGGCGAAAATGGCTTGTATTTTAAATCCGGCCGATTGATTTTGTATAGCTCAAGCAGGTGTCGCAGAACCAGAGGCTGATCGAAGGTGTAAATAAACTGCGCTTCCACGTTGAGGTTGTCTACCAAAATCCTGAGCACATGATCCGGCATATCAGAACCCACCAGCAACTGTACCACTGAGCCAAACCTGCGGCGACGGACGCTTTCCTCCATCACCTCAAGCAAGTCCATCACCTCCAAACCGTGCAGCTCAATTTCAGCATTGCGAACCACATAGAATGGGTAGGCTTCAATCACCTTCAAGCCCGGAAACAGCTCACCCAAATTGGCGATGATCACCTCGGCGATTGGTACAAAGGCATGCTTGCGGGTTTGTTTGGCGCGTGGCGAATGGTCATAAGCCGCTTTGTGCACGGGCAGGTAAGTGGGCAGCGAACCAGGCACCTTCAAGCGCGAAAAGTGCCGAATGCCATCTAAATCTTCAACGATAATGGCCAGGTTATAGCTAAGATTGGAGATGTAAGGAAAAGGGTGCCCCGGATCGAACGCCAGGGGCGTTAAGACCGGGAAGATCACCTCTTTGAAATAGCCGTCCACCCGGGCACGTTGGGATTTATTCAGCTCGTCGTAGCCCAAAATCTGTACGCCAGCCTCTGCAAGCTGGGGTTTGAATGCCTCATAATAATAATTTTGCGCATCACGGATCAGTTTACGCGCTTCTTTACGGATAGCCTGCAATTGCCCTTGAGGCGATAAATTCTCATAATAAAACTGATCCTGGTGGCCATCCGGTTCCATCGTCAGGCTGCCCACCCGCACCATAAAAAACTCATCCAGGATCAACCCCACAATCCCCAAAAAGCGCACCCGTTCCAGAAGCGGATTGACGGGGTTCATCGCCTCGAACAACACCCGCCGATGAAATTTCAGCATCGCCAATTCCCGGTTAAGGTAGTTCATCGGATCATCAAAATCCACCTTTTGCACCCCATCTTGAATTTTCTGGTCTTTCTCAGGCATCACTCACCCAACCTTATCTTCTGATTGTGATTAACCATACCTGTGGACAATCATAACACAGGCATCACCCTGCATGCAATCTAACACCATCCAGATTACCCCCTGCAACCTTTGTTCCAAAGCTCAGAGATTACCCAAGGGTGGTCAGGGGTCTGTCTGACAACACCCGCTGCGATTAACCAAAGCAAAAACTCGTTAATTGGTGAGTTCTACACAAAAAACCCGTGTCCAAATATGCCTGGCATCACACAATTCCGGTCACTGACTTGACAAAGCGATCAACCTCATTGACAATAGGGTTCTAAGGCATGAGCATTCAAAAAAACACGCCCCCAAACTGTTAGATGATGCAGGTTGGTTTGGAAAATAGGAGTTCATCATGAGTTTTCCCTCCCCCTTCTATCGCTGGCGCCCCCACCCCTGGCATGGGCTCGATGTCGGGCCAAACCCGCCAGACCTGGTTTATGCCTACATAGAAATGACCCCTTTTGATCACATCAAATACGAAGTGGATAAAACCACCGGCTACCTGTATGTTGACCGTCCTCAACGCACATCCTCCCTCACGCCCACCCTGTACGGCTTCATCCCCCGCACCTATTGCGGCGAGCGTGTGATGGCGCTCTCCGATGGGGCAACCCGCGGTGACGGCGACCCGCTCGATATTTGTGTCGTTAGCGAACGTCCCATCAACCGCTCGGAAATCTTCTTAAACGCAGTGGTGGTGGGAGTGCTGCAGCTGATTGATCACGAGGAGGCAGATGACAAGATCATCGCTGTGCTGGAAAACGATCACATCTACGGACACATCCGCACCATTGAAGATCTGCCCAGCGTTATTGTTGAGCGGTTAAAACACTACTTCCGCACCTACAAAATGGTCGAAGGGCGCGAGGCGGATATCAAGATTATCGGCGCCTTTGATGCCAACAAGGCTAAAGCGATCGTTAATGCCGCCATCGAGGATTATCAATATGCCTTTGGCGACCAATAACACACCCGGTCTTTCAATAATGGCCTGCCCCACACAGCACCTTGTCAGGACACAAACCTGACATTAGAATTGACCTATGCGCTTTGACATTTTTTCGCTCTTCCCAGAGGTATTCAACAGCTACCTCAACACCAGCATCCTCAAGCGGGCGCAGGAACTCAAAGCCCTGGAAGTAAACACGCACAACATCCGAGATTGGACAACCGACAAGCACCACACCACCGACGACACACCCTACGGCGGCGGTGGCGGTATGGTGATGAAACCTGAACCCGTGTTCGCCGCAGTAGAGAGCATCCTCGGGGCACCGCCTGCCTGCCCGGTGATCCTCCT
>JBLRWR010000061.1:0-10195 GCA_047921135.1 Candidatus Brevefilum sp. | reverse complement strand
TCATCCAACAGTTGAATTCAGCCATTTTATGGTTAAAAGAGCACAACTTTAAATTAAACGTACATCAAAAAGACACGGAAAAGAAAGGTCATGACCATGAAAGTAAATAATATTCGTATCACGATAATTTTAATTCTGTTCAGTTTAGTATTAATTGGTTGCACGGGAAATTTGGTAGAAGAACAAACGCCGCCTGTTATTGAAGACGGTTTGGAGACTCTTGAGGAGGTAGCCCAAGTTGAAGAAGGGCTGGATGAGGGCGATTTAGGTGCTGGTGAAGAACAAATCGAGGCACGCTTTACGATTAAGGCGGATGCAGCAGTACAAGATGCGCTTGGTGCATTATATGGGGTTTATTTTCATGGCGAAAAACCATTATTTGTTGATGAAAACCCCGATTTAGAGGTCACCAAGCCAGCACCACTAGATGCCAGGCAGCCCATCTTGCAGGCGACGTTTTTACCTGATGCCGTGTTGGTGCCTAAGTCAGATAGCCAAGAAATTGCTAATTTCATCGAATTTGCGACATCACCGGATGGTCAGCAGGTCTTGATTGATGTGGGCGCATTGCCTTCTGTCATATTGCTGAGAGACCAGGCTGGTAATCAAATTGAATTACCACAGCCGGTGCGCAGAGTGATTTCAGCTTATGGTCCGGCGACCGCCATCGTTTACAGCGTTAACAGCGGTGACCAACTGGTATCGGCCAGTTACCTGGGCGCTCGTGATCCACAAGGGGCAGCAGCCATGGAACGAATCGATCCGCGCTTTCAAGACCTAATCGGCGATGATTTTTTCTCCCAAAGCGAATTCAATGTTGAGCAGGCTGCGATGCTGGCCCCAGATTTGATTATTGCAGGCGCACGTTCAGCATGGGTAAACACCATCGAGCCATTAGGTATTCCGGTTTTTCTTATGGAAGCTGAAACGCCAGAACAGCTCAGAGAATCTGTTCTGCTGATCGGAAAGCTCTTTGGCCCGCATGCTAATGCTCAGGCCCAGGCATGGGTGGCGTATTATAACAGGGTCATTGAGGCAGTCGAGGATCAACTTGGTGCTTTGCCAACAGCAGATAAACCGCGGGTGCTATTTACCGGAACGCAGCCATTGCGTGTAGCCAGCGGAGAGATGTATCAAACTGATCTCATTGAATTTGCAGGCGGGATCTCTGTTAGCACGGAATTAGGCGGTTATTGGAATGACATCAACCTGGAACAGGTGGCCATTTGGGATCCTGAAGTGATCATTGTCCCGCCTTATGGTGGTGCCAGCGTGGAGGCGATCACAGAAAGCGCAGAATGGCAAATCCTGAATGCCGTTCAGCAAGAGCAGGTATTTCGTATGCCCAAGCTGGTTGTACCCTGGGATACACCGGCACCAGATTCGGTGCTGGGCATTATTTGGTTGGCAGAGCGGTTGAATCCTGACCTAATTGAATTAAGTTGTGCAGAGGAAAGCGCCTATTTCTACAACACGTTTTATAATTACGCCATAACAGGAGATGAAATTGCAGCCATCTGCGTCATTGAGTAACAGCAAACCGCGCCTTTCAAAGGCCGCCACGGTCAGTTTGATCTTATTATTGCCCGTGGTGCTTGCTGTAATCTCTTTGACCTTAGGGCGTTATAATATTAGCGCACTGGAAGTCGTTCGAGTCCTGCTTTCCCCGCTTATTCCGGGGATAGCAGAAGGCATTCCGGAAATTGCCAAACAATTGGTTTTGCGGATCCGCGTACCGCGCATCCTGGCTGCACTGCTGATCGGTGCCAGTTTCGGCGCCACAGGTACAGCCTTTCAGGCGATCTTTAAAAATCCCTTGGTAGATTCAAATATTCTCGGAGTGACATCCGGTGCAGGTTTTGGCGCGGCTATTGCCATCTTATTGATGGGAAGTAACTGGCAAATCCAGCTATCTGCGTTTGTGTTTGGCTTGGCAGCCGTATCACTATCTTTTTTTGGCAGCCGCTTGTATAAATCCACACCGCTATTGGTGTTGACATTAATGGGCATCCTGATTGGCTCGCTCTTTAATTCTCTGACATCGTTGTTGAAGTACGTCGCTGATCCGCTGGACACCTTGCCAGCTATTACTTTCTGGCTGTTAGGTAGCCTCACGAATATCACCTGGCAGAATATCCCCGGGCTGTTGTTGATCACATTGTTTGGCCTGACGTTCTTTTGGCTGGTGCGCTGGCGGTTAAATATCCTCTCTTTGGGAGATGATGAAGCCAAATCCTTGGGTGTTAACCCGATTCACATGAAGATAATGATCATCCTGATGGCCACTTTAATGACCGCCGTGGCCGTATCTGTCAGCGGGGTGATTGGGTGGGTGGGTCTGGTCATACCCCATGCCGGCAGGATGATCGTTGGTCCAGACCATAAGAAGTTAATGCCTGTGTCGGTTGGGCTTGGGGCTGCCTTTTTAATCCTTATTGACAACATTGCTCGAACTTTGCTCCCCGGTGAGATCCCATTGGGTGTGCTGACCGGGCTGATTGGCGTCCCTTTGTTAATTGCTTTGCTCAGGCGAAATCGGATAGGGTGGTGATTATGATTTTGATAGAAGCCCACCACCTCAGCTATGCTTATGAAGCAGAAAAAACTGTTTTACATGATGTGAGTGTTAAGCTGCAGGCCAGTGAAACGTTGTATATCCTTGGGCCTAACGGCGGCGGGAAAACGACCCTGATGCATGCCCTGGCGGGCTTGATAACCCCAGATAAGGGCCAGGTGCTGCTGGCAGGCCAAGTCCTTGAGAGCTATTCGGCCGCAGAACGAGCGCAATGGGTCGGTCTGATTCCTCAATTACACACACCTGCTTTTGCCTACTCAGTCCAGGAGATGGTCATGATGGGCCGTGCCCCGCATCTGGGGTGGCTGGGTTCCCCTTCAAAAGAGGATGAATCTATTGTAGAAGAAGCGCTGGAACAGGTGGGCTTAGCTGACTTGCGCAATCGGCCGTATACGGCACTTAGCGGCGGCGAACGGCAGCTTGTGCTGGTGGCGCGAGGCCTGGCACAAAAATGCCGCATCCTCTTGATGGATGAGCCAACTGCGCATCTGGACCTCAGCAATCAACACCGGGTGTTGGAGATCATCAACCAGTTGAGCCGTCAGGGTTTAGCGTTTATCATTTCTTCCCATTCTCCTAATGACGCCCTGGCTTATGCAGATAATGTCTTGCTGTTGAACGGCGGATGGGTGACCGAATACGGCCCGCCCAAACAAACGTTGACTGAGCCGATGATTTCCTCGGTTTATGGTATCAAAACAGAGGTGATCTTTGACTGGTTGGACGGTCAGGCCATTCCGCGGGCTATTGTCCCCCGAAGGCCGCTAAAAATGACGCCAGAATCTTTAAAAGATCCGGAAAGTGCCTTACATCAGGTGTTTGAAAAGGGTCAGGATGCACCCCAATTGATCCTGGTAACGGGGTTAAGCGGCGCAGGCAAGACAACCTGGTGCCTGCGTCTGGCGCAATTCGCTAAAACGCAAGATTTTTCGGTGGCGGGCATCCTCTCACCGGGGATATTCAGGGGAAATCGTAAGCTTGGCATTGGGGTCAGGGACTTGTATAGCGGAGAAGAGCGTCAGCTGGCCAGATTGCGTGATAATGAGGCGGTAGAATTAGCTACGCCCCGTTGGGCTTTCGATCCTGAAGCGTTAGCGTGGGCCAATCAGAAATTGGGCAGAACTCCATTGACAGATCTGCTGATCATTGATGAGCTAGGACCGCTGGAATTTTTGAGAGGTGAGGGCTTGATCTCAGGCTTGGACCGGATTGATGCGGGTGAATATCGTGTTGCGTGTGTGGTAATCCGCTCTTCACTGCTGCCTAAAGCCCTGCAGCGCTGGCCGCATGCTCTGGTGGTAGATGGCGGTAAGGCAGACAAAAAGACCTAGGATTAATTACGGGAGCGTGAATGATGAGCGTTTATATAGGGTGTGACCTGGGTGGAACGAATATTAAAGCCGGATTGGTGGATGTGGACACTGGATCTGTACTGCTGTCAAAATCCATCCCAACACAGGCCCGAAAAGGCCCTTATGATGTATTGAAGCGCATGGCTGGATTGATCTCTGATTTGATCGATGAAGGCCGGATGGATCAACAATCAATTGGCGGATTAGGCATCAGTGCCCCGGGCATCATCAATCTTGAGACGAACACCACCATCTTTATGCCCAATCTTTACACGGAATGGCGCGATGTCCCTGTTGGCGACATCATGAGCTCATCTTTAGGCCTCGAAATTGCTATGCTGAACGATGTGCGGGCCATTACCTATGGAGAATGGGCATTTGGCGCAGGCCAGGGCGTGGACTCAATGGCTTGTTTTGCGATCGGCACAGGCGTGGGTGGTGGACTGGTTGTAAATCGGCAGTTGGTGCTGGGTTTTGATGGCACGGCAGGAGAGCTTGGCCATCAGACCGTAGATTTGAATGGCCCATTGTGTGGCTGTGGGAATCATGGCTGTATTGAAGTGTATGCATCCGGTCCTGCCATTGCTGCTGAAGCCGCACGGGGTATTCGCCAGGGTTGGTCGACAGTGATAACCGATCTCATCAACCATGACCTGAATCAATTGACACCGAAGGTAGTCGCCGAAGCAGCACGTATGGGAGATTTCCTGGCTTTGGCAGTTTGGAAGCGGACTGGCACTTACCTGGGCATTGGCGTGGCTAATTTACTCACTTCGGTGGGTGTAAAACGGGTCGTCATTGGGGGTGGGGTGGGTAATGCAGGTGACCTGTTGCTGGAACCCATAAAAAAGGTCATCAAAGAACGTGTCTTCATGATGCCCGTTGAAAAAGTTGAGATTGTGTCAGCAAAACTTGGAAATGATGCGGGCACGGTTGGAATGGCTGCTTGGTGTGCCCATCAGAAGGATTTACGCTGATTGATTGCAGTTGTGGTTGGAATTATTGATCATGCGTAAAATAAGATAAGGACATCAATTTGAAGTCGTTTGTGCTGATCCGCATAGTCGTTCAGCATGTTCCTAATTCGGCTGGTAAAATTTTTAAATATAATTACATATTCGAGAGGTCTGATGCCTGATCTTTATCCCCTGTTTTTTAAACCGGTTCTTAAACAATACACCTGGGGGGGACGCAACATGGTGAAATTAGGGCGTGATCTGCCTGAAGGGCAGCGGGTTGCTGAATCCTGGGAAATTGCTGCCCACGCTGATGGGGAGAGCGTGGTTAGAAACGGACCATTTGCCGGAAAAACACTGCCTAAATTAATTACTATCCTCGGAGCAGACCTGGTTGGTAGAAACAATCAGTGGGCGCTCGACCGGGGCATCTTCCCCTTGATGGTGAAATTACTAGATGCAGAAGAACGTTTATCCGTTCAGGTTCACCCAAGTGATGATTATGCCAGACTTCATGAAGGGCAAGGTGAACTGGGTAAAGCGGAAATGTGGGTCATTCTCAGTGCTGAGCCTGGCGCCCAGATAATTTATGGTTTTTCAGAAGAAACCACTCCCGATGCGTTTCGGCAGGCCATCAAATCTGGCAGGATTGAATCTTATCTAAACTACTATCCTGTTCAGGCTGGAGATCACATTTGTGTGCCGCCAGGAACTTTGCATGCGATCCTCGGAGGGATTATGGTGGCCGAAATTCAGCAAAATTCAAACACCACCTACCGGGTTTATGATTGGAACCGCACGGATATGGAAGGGAAATCCAGAGCCTTGCACGTTGATCAAGCGCTAGATGTGATTAATTTTCAACAAGTCAGGACGGAATTTCCTCCGCCTGATATGCTTCAAAATTCGCCTCAGCTGTCATGGGAACGCCTTTGTCAAAACAAGTATTTTTCGATTGAACGCATCAATTGTCATCAAGATACAGAGATTAAAGGCCATTGCGATGGGACCACTTTGGAGATTTGGGGAGTGATCTGTGGAAGAGCGAAAATCGCTGGGGAATGGACTGAGCAGGTTAATTTTTGCTTATTACCAGCAGGTTTGGGAAATTTCTCAATCCAAGCACAGGCAAACAGTACTCTATTGCGCGCTTATACCCCCTGACTGTCCCCTAAAAACGATAAATATGTTATCATATTCTATGCTAAAAGTATTTAATTTTATGTGGCTCAAGAATACAAGCCAAAGGTATGATATCTGCCAAAGGAAGGTCAAAATAATAATGGTCAAGCCGAGAACAATCTCACCAAAAGTCACGGCTCAAAACTCCCATTTTGCCCCCATCCAGTTTGGGGAATAGCAGATCGTCAATAAACCACCATATATACCTGACAAGAATTGAACAGCCAGATCAACACTTATTTAATTTAAGGAGGATCATTTGATTCAAAAGACAATATATCGGATCATCTGGGGAGCATTGGGATTAGTGCTGATCGGTGCAGCGATTTTCTCTGATGCGTTGAACTTGCCGGATATTCGCTGGATTATCATTGTTGTGTGTCTTTTTCTTTTACTGTATGCAGCTTTTTCTCTTATGCGCATGTTGAAACTGGACCAGGGTACGCCTGAGATGCAAACCTTGGCGGGCTATATCCAGGAGGGTGCACAAACCTTTTTAAAGCGAGAATATCGGATCTTGATCATTTTTACTTTGGTTCTGGCCGTGCTGTTGGGAGTTTTCATCGAACCGCGTCCATGGGTTAGTTTAAGTTTTGTGTTGGGCACGCTGGTATCTGCGTTTGCCAGCTGGATCGGAATGAGCGTAGCTGTGCGGGCAAATGTGCGAACAGCCAGCGCGGCCCGTGATCACTGGTCGAAAGCATTTGGCGTAGCCTTCTCAAGCGGCACGGTGACATCTTTCTTCCTGGTCGGGTTTGGATTGCTCAGTCTGACGGTATTGACAATGATTTTTAATGAATCGCCTTATGTGTGGTTAGGCTTTGTGTTTGGTGCCACTACGGTGGCATTGTTTCTGCGGGTCGGTGGTGGTATTTTTACCAAAAGCGCGGATATTGGCGCGGACCTGGTTGGTAAAGTGGAAGTGGGCATCCCCGAGGATGATCCCCGTAACCCGGCCACAATCGCAGACAATGTGGGTGACAACGTCGGTGACATAGCCGGTATGGGGTCAGATTTGTATGAAAGCTATGTTTCAGCCCTGGTCGCAGCAATGGTCTTGGGCCGGATCACCCTGGGCGAAGTTGGCGTGATTATTCCGCTGTTGATTGGCGCCATTGGTTTACTCTCTTCGCTGATCGGCAGCTTATTTGTCCGCATCCCCAAGATCAGCGCAGAATCCTATGAAGCACAGGTCAAAAAGGTACACCAGACAATGAATGTTGGTGTGTATATCAGCAATATTCTGCTGTTGATTGGTGCTTATTTCTTATTGACGCATTATCTAAGCATCGAAGGGTTGCCAATTTTTTGGTGCGTGTTGATCGGCTTAATGACAGGGTTCATTATCGGACCTGTGACTGAATATTACACCTCGGAGCATCGCCCGGTGATTGAGATGGCCGATTCCAGCCAAAAAGGTCCTGCAATCCTGGTTATTCAGGGGATGGCGATCAGCAATTTGAGCACGGTTATCCCGATTATCGTCATTGCGATTGCCACCGTGGCTGCTTATTATTTTGCCGGTTTGTTGGGAATTGCCATTGCTTCCGTGGGAATGATGGCCAACCTGGGCATGTTGCTCTCGATGGATTGTTATGGACCGGTCACGGACAACGCAGCAGGGATTGCTGAGATGGCAAAATTGGACCATGAAGTTCGAGAAAATTGCGAAATGCTGGATGCCGTTGGCAATACAACAGCCGCCTTAGCAAAGGGCTTTGCGATTGCATCTGCTGCGCTGGCGGCTTTAGCATGGCTGGCAACTTACTTCGAGACCGTGGGCATCACCATCGCCAGCATCACCGACCCGCAAGTGGTGGCGGGCCTATTTATCGGTGCGATGGTGGTGTACTTATTTGCTGCCCTTACCATGAAAGGCGTCAGCAACGGGGCGTTTGCAGTCGTGGATGAGGTCCGCAAACAATTTGCGGAAATCGAAGGCCTGCTGGAAGGCAAGGTAAAACCCAATTATGTCCGTGTTGTAGATATAGCCACTATCCATGCCCTACATGCTATGCTTTTGCCGGGTATTTTAACCATCATCATCCCGTTGGCGCTGGGATTAATCCTCAATCCCGAGGCCGTTGCCGGCCTGTTGATGGGGTCGTTGTTGGTGGGCCTCCCCATGGCTATCCAGATGGCCAATGCGGGCGGGGCCTGGGACAATGCCAAAAAGCATATTGAAGCCGGGAATTTTAGCGGAAAAGGCAGCATAGCCCACAAAGCCAGTGTGATTGGTGATACAATTGGTGACCCCCTTAAAGACACGGTAGGACCCTCACTGGATATCCTGATCAAACTGGTAGGTAAGATGGCTGTGATATTTGCTCCTTTGTTCACCATCTTTATGCTATCCATCTGACCACACAAACCAATGAATCAAACAAAGCGTCCTTTTGGACGCTTTGTTTGAATAGGTCACACAGTGGATTTTGCTGCGTATTATTTTATGACCCCATTATTTTCTAAAAGCTTCCCCTCGCAAATTTCGGTTTAACTATTATTTTTTATAACTAACAATCAATGAAGTCAGGTGTTGTATGGTAAACTTGGCATGTTTGGCATCGAACCGTATCACAGCTACTTTCCCTCATCATACTGGAGGTCTAAATGCAATTTGATTTTAAATTTCGCTCAAGACGCAGCAACGTTATGGCTAGACAGGGTATGGTCGCTTCCAGTCAGCCGTTGGCTTCGTTGGCCGGTTTAGACATTTTGCGAGCAGGCGGGACTGCTGCAGATGCGGCTGTAGCCATTGCGGCGATGTTGAACGTCGTTGAGCCATTTTCGACCGGTGTGGGGGGGGATTGCTTTGTCCTCTACTGGGACGCAGCCACAAAATCAGTGTACGCCCTCAATGGAAGCGGCCCAACGGCTGCAGCAGCAAACCTTAAAACATTGACTGACGCTGGTTATCAACAGCATCCGTTGTTTACAGGCCATGCGGTCAGCGTGCCTGGCGCGGTCGGTGCATGGGATGCACTCCTGCAGCGGTTTGGGAGGATGTCTTTCGCTGATGTATTTACACCAGCAATCAGATACGCGCTGGATGGCTTTCCGGTGACGGAGTGGATTGGCTCAGGCTGGTCTTTAATGGTCGACCGGCTGTTGCGGATCAGTAATGATGAAAACTTGCCAAAGCACCTGCAATACCCGGGGCCTGCACAGCCAAGCGGTAATGAGTTCCTCATCGACGGGCGCGCGCCCGGAGTCGGTGAGATAATGCACCTACCTCAATTGGGTGAAACTTTAGCGCATATTGCATCTGAAGGACCGTCATATTTCTATCAGGGTGATTTTGCCCAACGATTGTGTTCTCATGTGCAAGCCTATAGCGGGTGGTTGGAACCGTCTGATCTGGCTGGGTTCAAACCTGAGTGGGTTGATCCCATCTACACAGATTATCGTGGTGTCCGGTTGTATGAATGCCCGCCTAATGGCCAGGGGTTGGCGGCCATTATCGCTGCCAAGCTTGCCGAAGGTTTTGACTTGCCATCGATGAATTTCATTGAGCGGACCCATACACTGGTCGAATGTATGCGGTTGGGGTTTCTGGATGCCCTGCAACATGTCGCTGATCCGCATTTCTCTACTATCCCCTATGATATGCTGCTCTCCTCTGAACGCTTAGATGCTCAGCGGGAGATGATCCGGCCGGGCTATGCGATTGGCAGCCTGCCGATTAAAATCTCCCCCACGGGCACTGACACCGTTTATCTGAGCGTGGTGGATGGTGAAGGCAATGCCTGTTCATTGATCAATAGTTTGTACATGGGCGGCGGAACTGGATTGGTTGTGCCTGGAACGGGTGTGCTGCTCCAGAACCGAGCCGCGCTGTTTGATCTTGACCCAGTTCACCCCAATGCACTGGCAGGCGGAAAGCGGCCGTATCACACCATAATTCCCGGTATGCTCACCAAAGAAGGTGAATTGATGGCCAGTTTTGGTGTTATGGGCGGTTTTATGCAGCCGCAAGGACACCTTCAGGTGCTTTCGAACATTGTTGATTATGCGCATAATCCGCAACAAGCACTGGATATGCCGCGCTTTTGTTTGAATGTCAATGGTGGCGTTGGCCTGGGTGCGGATGAACCCGGCGGGGAAGTCTTCATTGAGCAGGGTTTCACATT
>JBLRWR010000060.1:0-10202 GCA_047921135.1 Candidatus Brevefilum sp. | reverse complement strand
TCGGATAAAGTCCTCATTATGATTGTTATTACCCTCATTATGCATTATTGGTATACCGTTTTCCAATTTGTAAAAGTTGGGATGGTTTAACCTAAGCTCTGGGAAAACAAGAAGCAAAATAACCAGAAATTACGAACAGCCACCCAACCAAAAGGGTGGCTGTTTTGTTATCCTGGTCCAATACGAAAGGAGGATGACGTAGAAAATATAAATTTTGTCAACTTAAGCTTTTGGTTTAATGTCAAATTTGATAATTAGGAAATAGGAGAAAAAAATGAAGGTAAGTCGATTTTTTATTTTTGCGATCATCTTTGTGATGATCCTGGGCGCTTGTGCGCCCAGCGCGCCAGAGGTAGAGGAACCGGTTGTTGATGAAGTAACCGCACTCTGCGAGAATGATGATTTCGGTTGTGCGGTCATCCCCCCCGGCCAAACCATTAAAATCGGCATGGGCTCTCCCATGACCGGCGGCAACGCAGCTTTTGGCATTGACGCCGAACAGTCTGGTTTGATTGCCGTGGCAGATGCTGATGAACTCTTTGGCTTCCAGTTCGAGCTCATCGCTGAAGATGATGGCGGCACACCAGAAGGCGGCGCAGCAGTGGCCAATAAATTTGCTGCCGACCAAACTGTGGTTGGTGTGGCTGGACACCTCTTCTCAGGGGCGACCTTTGCGGCGCTGCCCATTTACGAAGAAATTGGCATCCCCATGCTGTCCCCCTCAGCCACCAACCCGGATCTGACCCGACAGGGCTCACGCGTATTCAACCGGGTACCCTTCACCGATGAAGCGCAGGGCGCAGCAGCAGCCGAGTATATGTACGATGTGCTGGGCTTCCGAAAAGTTGCCTTCCTGCATGACGGCCAGGACTATGGTAAAGGCCTGGCAGAAATCGCAGCAGCAACCTTTGAGTCCCTCGGCGGCGAGGTCGTGGAACTGATGGGCATCACCCCCGGTGAGGCCGATTACAGCCCTGTCCTCTCAACCATCGCAGCCAAATCGCCGGATGCGCTCTACTTTGGCGGTTACACCCAGGAAGGCGTTGTCCTGACCAACAATATGAAGACCTCCGGTATGGAAGATGTGGTCTTCTTCGGTTGTGACGGCACCTTTGGCGTGGACTACCTGTCCCGCACCGGCGCCAATGGCGAAGGCACCTATCATGCCACCCCGCGCACCCCTCCGGAAACACCTGAGAAGGATGCCTTTGACGCAGCTTACACTGAGCGTTGGGGGCAGGCCCCTGGTGAGCTGTCCCCCTTCACCTGGAACAGCTATGACTGCACAACAGCAATCATCGAAAAGGTTGGGGAAGTGGCTGTCCTGGGCAGTGATGGATCGCTGTACATCCCGCGTGGCGCCCTGGTTGATGCCGTGCGCGGCCTGGCAAGTTGGCAGGGCATCAGCGGTACCTACACCTGTGCCCCGGTTGGCGACTGCAACATTGAAGGTCCCACCTTCTGGATTGTTGAGAATGGCGAATTCGTCGCTGTAAACTAGCCGAATCTAATTAAAATAATGCGCAGGGGAAGGAAACCTTCCCCTGCGTATTCTCTGATGATTGCTTTTGGCTTTTGGAGAAGTCTATGGAATCCAACTTAAAATCACCACCCAAGCTTACCCGAAGGAATTATTCAAAAATTATTCGTCCAATTTTTGGCCTGCTGGTATTAGGCTACCTCTTGTGGCGACTTTACGAGGTCTTGATCGTTGAACAAGCCTACACCGCGGAAATTTGGGTCCGGCTGTTGATCGCCGGGCTGATCATTGGCGGTGTTTATGCGCTGATTGCCATCGGATACACGCTGGTATACGGCATCCTTTTTATGATCAACTTTGCCCACGGTGAAGTCATGATGATCGGCACTTTTTCCGGTTATTTTTTGTTTGAGGTCACCAAAGGGATCAATGTTGCGGCAGAAGGGAGCCCGCCCCTCAGTTTTTCTGATGCCTATCCGCTGATCTCGGTCATCCTTGCCTTTCTGGTCGGCATGACCGTAGCAGCCACGGCGGGCTTTTTCCTGGAAAAGATCGCTTATCGTCCGCTGCGCAAAGCCCCTCGCCTGATCCCATTGATCAGCGCGATCGGTGCCTCATTTTTCCTGCAAAACGCAGCCCAGCTGCTCTTCAGCCCGCAGGTGCGTGACTATACCAATCCCCAAGCCATCGCTCGCGGTTCTGGTTGGTCGCTAATCATCAACAACTCGCGGGTTGTCATCACCTATACCGGCGCTTTGACCTTTATCCTTTCAATCTTGCTGATGATTGGCCTGTATGTCATGGTACAAAAGACCAAACTGGGCAAGGCCATGCGGGCGGTTGCATCGGACAAAAATACAGCCGCCCTGATGGGCATCGACGTCGATGCGATCATCAGCCGCACCTTCATCATCAGCGGCGCCCTGGCAGGGGCAGCCGGCGTGATGTGGGGCTTGCACAATGGGCTGGTGCACTTCTTCGTCGGTTTCCTGCCCGGTATCAAAGCTTTTACAGCCGCAGTCCTGGGCGGCATCGGCAATATTCCAGGCGCTATGCTGGGAGGCATGTTCCTGGGACTGATCGAATCCTTAGGCCCGACGGCATTGGGAATCAGTTATCAGCTCAAGGACGTGATCGCCTTTGTGATCATGATCGTCATCCTGATCTTTAGACCATCTGGCATCCTGGGTGAAGTGCTCTCGGAGGAGAAAGTATGAACAAGGAAATCATTCGCTCAAGCAGCCGGAAAGGCCTCCTTTTTGGCATTGTAATGATCTTTTTAGTTTTGATCAATTTTCACCTCATGGCATCAACCATGATCAGCAAACTACTGGGCACGAACGTGTTGCGTGGCTCACTGCCAGAAGCGCGTTTCTTTGTCATCTTCCTGGTGCTATATAGTATCTGGGTGGGATGGTCTGCAGCCAGCCGAGAGGGCAAAACAACCCACAAATTATTCGAGGGTTTGTTCGCTGGGTTGACCGCCGGCCTCACAGTAGCCTTGTTTGGCTTACTTATATTCTACATGCTTGAAACCCAAACAAACATCCGCAAGTATCTAACCGCATTGTCTTTTCCCAGCATGCGATTTTTCCTCCTCGAATTAGGCGGGCTCGGCATTCTGGTGCACTTTGGTCTCTTTACAGTTCTTGGTTTAGCTGGCAGCGCCCTGGCAGTGGGGCTGCGTTCCCAAAAAGTGACCCAATTCAAACAAAGTATAAAGGCTGCCATTACCAAATTACGATTACAGATTACCAACGCCCTGCCTGAAAGCGTCAATAAATATGGCAAATACGGGATCTATTTACTGTTATTGGTCATCTTATTCTTGCTGCCCACCCGGTGGGGATCCTATTACAACTTCGTTTTCGGCATGGTCGGCTTATACGTGATCTTGGGTATCGGCTTGAACATCATGCTGGGCTTATCCGGCCAGTTTATGATTGGTATCGCTGCCCTGTTTGCAATGGGGGCCTACAGTGTGGCCCTGCTCAACTCGCCCATCCCCCACGGGTTAATGTGGGGTTTCTGGCCGTCTCTGGCGGTCGGCGTGGTAATGGCCGTCATCGGCGGTCTCCTGCTGGGTTTGCCCATCATGCGCCTGAGGGGTGACTATCTGGGCATCGTCACCCTGGGTTTTGGCGAGATCATCCGCATTCTGCTCAACAGCGACCTGTTGACCGATATCACTGGCGGGCCACGCGGCGTTCAGAACATCCAGCAGCCCACCTTTTTGGGCACACCCTTCAACGATGTCATGTATGCCTACCTGATCATTGTGGCCATGGCCGTATCCATATTTTTATACTACCGGTTGGAAAATTCCCGCACCGGCCGAGCCTGGCTTTCCATCAAAGAAGATGCTCTTGTCGCCCAGGCCACTGGCATTGATGTGCAGAAATATAAATTGCTGGCCTTATGCGTGGGTGCAGCCTTTGCCGGCCTGGCAGGCGGCATTTTCGCTGCCCGTAACCAGTTCACAGGACCCAACGATCACACCTTGATGGTCTCAATCAATGTGCTCAGCGTGGTCATCGTTGGCGGTTTAAACAGCATTCCAGGCATCATCCTGGGGTCATTTGCCCTGAGGGGTTTGCCAGAGCTTCTGCGTGAGTTGGAAACCTACCGCCTGCTGGTGTTCGGGGCATTGCTGGTCTTTATGATGCTGGTCCGCCCTGATGGGCTGTGGCCTGCATCCCGCCCGGATTTAGAAGAGAAAGGCAGCCCAGGCTTGAAAGAAGATATCGAACCCGCCGAAGAAGGGAGGAGCAATGACTGAATACATCATTGAAACCATCAAAGTCAGTAAAAGTTTTGGCGGCTTAATAGCGGTCAATGAGGTCGATCTGCAGGTCCCAAAGGGATTTATCTACAGCATCATCGGACCAAACGGGGCCGGGAAGACCACCCTGTTCAACTGCATCTCTGGCTTCTATACGCCAGAAAGCGGGGATATCCTGTATTATGGATCCCCCATCCAGGGCATGCCGACCAACTTTATCTCCAGCCAGGGGATTTCACGGACATACCAAAACGTGCGCTTGTTCGGGAA
The DNA here is from genome assembly GCA_047921135.1 of Candidatus Brevefilum sp. Taxonomy (GTDB): domain Bacteria; phylum Chloroflexota; class Anaerolineae; order Anaerolineales; family Anaerolineaceae; genus Brevifilum. Next base: position 5,670 of record JBLRWR010000060.1, on the reverse strand, counting down.
TCTTACCGCGATGGAAAACGTCCTCATCGGTTTACACAATAAACTAAAATCAAACTGGCTGGACGCGCTAATTCATTCGCCTCGCTCTGCGCGTGAGAACACCTGGTCATTGCAGGAAGCCGTCCGCCTGCTGGAATTTGTAGGGCTTAGAGGATATGGTGATTTTCTGGCTTCTAACCTGCCCTATGGCTTACAACGCCGGCTGGAAATCGCCAGAGCCCTGGCGAATAATCCCCGTTTGCTGCTATTAGATGAACCCACCGCCGGCATGAATATTCAGGAAACAACCGACCTGACCCAGTTCATCAGACGCTTGCGGGATGAGCTGGAAATATCCATCATCCTGATCGAGCATGATATGAAGGTGGTTATGGATATTTCAGACCGCATCAGCGTATTGGACTACGGCATGAAAATCGCCGAAGGTTCTCCCAGTGAAATCCAGTCGAATTCCAGGGTGATCGAGGCTTACCTCGGTCCTGGCGGTGCAGCGCTGGCTGAAAAATATCAGAAACAAAGGCGGATTAGTCATGCTTAAAGTTACAGACCTTAATGTTTACTACGGCGCGATCCACGCGCTCAAAGGGATTAGCTTTGATCTCCAGGAAGGTGAGATTGTCACCCTGATCGGCGCCAATGGCGCAGGTAAATCAACCCTGCTCAACACCATCTCCGGCATCTTGCACGCCAAGGTGGGTCAGGTGGAGTACCTTGGTGAGGATATCTCCAACGAAGCCGCCCAGGTGATCGTCCAAAAAGGGATTGTTCACGTCCCAGAAGGCCGCAAAATTTTTGCGAAAATGACGGTCTTAGAAAACCTCGAAATGGGTGCCTATATCGTAGATGACCGTCAGCAAATTGAGGACAAAATGGAAGCCATGTTTGAGCGCTTCCCGGTGCTCCGTGACCGGAAAAAGCAGCTGGGCGGCACGCTATCCGGTGGCGAACAACAGATGCTGGCCATGGCGCGCGGCCTGATGGCCAACCCTAAACTCATACTGCTCGACGAACCTTCCATGGGCCTCGCCCCGGTGCTGGTTGAACAGATTTTCGACATCATTCAAGACATCAACCAGCTGGGCACCAGTGTATTGCTTGTAGAACAAAACGCCCATATGGCCCTGAGCATTGCAAATCGAGCATATGTGTTAGAAACAGGCAATATTGTGCTGGAAGGCGATGCAGCCGATGTGATGAATGACCCCATGGTGATCAGCGCATACTTGGGCGGCTAAACCAGCGGTTCTAAATCGAATTATCCTGCAAAACTAAGGGATAGACCTAACGCACCTGCTTGAAATTCACCAGGATCAGGTTCTTTTGACAATCATTAAAGGTCTCAAGCCCATATGGGTTAGACAACGCGTTCCCATCAGCGTCAAACAGCTGGATAAAAAGCGTATCCTGGCTGTCAACCGATAAATTTTCCAATTGGAACTCGTACCCTGATTGGCCATAATCCGGCGCAGATCCTGTCAGGCTAAAACGATCAATGGTGTAGCCATCCAGCGCGCCAAACAGGTGCAATGACAAGCCCCTCACAGGTGCATCCTGCAGGTTCCACACCTGTCCGGCAATGATCAGCCAATCACAGCCCAGTGATGGCCTGATCAAGGCACTGCTCATATACTCCGGTTCGCCAATCAAAATATAAGGCAGCAAAGCCCGCGTAGGCGAAGGCGTGATGGTCGGTGGTAGTATCTCAGGAGCAAAGGTGGGTGTGAGTGTGGGCGTACTTGTGATCAGCTCAGGAGGGGCCTGGGTCACCCCTGAAATGAGGATATCCGTGGGCGTCAACGTGCGCGTGGCCTTTATGGGTTCGATAGCGTAAGGGCCAAGGCCAAAGATCAACATGATCAGCCAGATCGCTCCCCCCAAGATCCCAATTGCAAACAAAATAGCTAAAGAATTCGGTTTTTGGGGGTCTTGTGGGCGGCGAGGCGTCGCCATTGAGGGCACTGTCTTGGGCGTGCTTTTTCGGGCATACTCTCGGGGTTGATTTGGGGGTTGATCTCGTCGCATGTTAATCGATCAATACCTCAATCACACTCGCATCCCGGCGCGCTTCCAGCCACGCATACAGGGCTTGGCGGGCCAGCGTCAGCCTGGCATCTGAAGTCAACGGGCGCACTTCCCGGTCGATCACCAATACGATGTGGTAGCCAATATCCGATTCAATGATCTCTGTATAGCTCCCCACCGGCAGATCAAATACAGCTATTTCCACAGCCGGTACCAATAAATAGCCTGTGGGTACCCAGCCAAGATACCCGCCCGTCTCAGGGCTGAATTCAAACGCCACATCTTCAAACGGCGTGCCGGCATTTAGGTTGGCCATGGCACGGTTAGCGCCCTCTTCGGTAAAGGCAAACACCTGGCGCAATTCAACCTGCTCAACCATATCCGGGAGGCTGCCGGCGATCCGGTCACGCTGATCGGCAACCAGCAGCTGCAGGCTCATTTCCGCCACCAGTTCTTCCCAGGTGTATCCCCAGGTTTCCATCCAGGCCTCAAGATCAACATCCTCTGCCAATTGATTAATTCGTGTGTTCACCTCATCATCGCTGAAAGCCGTCCCTGCCTCGCGCGCAGCCTGGGCCAGCAACACCTGGTCGATCATGTCGTTTAAAACCGTCTGTCGGGCTTCATCCGCGTCCACATTTTCAATACCCAACATATCCTGGGCTAAGTAATAGCGTGCCAATTCTCGCTCAAACCCTGCCAACGGGATCCGTTCACCGTTGACCATCGCGGCAGCAGGCAGCGGTGTGGCTGTGGGTTCTGCAAGTGTTGGGGTTGGGCTGGATGCAACCGTGGGCGGTTGAGATGCCGTCGCTTCCGGCGTTGGTTCAATCTGCTCAGTACAGGCTGCCAGTAAAATCGTTACCAGTAATAACCAAAATATCGGCGTCTTTGTAATCTTCTTCAGTGCAAACATGCTCTCAATTATACCAGCGCTGATCAAATAGCAAACAATCCTGATTTTAATACAAGAAAGGCTGCGCCAAATTGGCACAGCCTTTTGTGTTTGCTTGAAAATGATCGGCTTAGTAGCCGCCCATACCCATTCCACCGCCACCGGGGGGCATGGGTGGTTCAGGTTCGGGGATATCAGTGATCAGGGCTTCTGTGGTCAGGATCATTGCCGCGATCGAGGCTGCATTCTCTAATGCACCGCGGGTCACCTTTGCGGGGTCGATCACACCGCATTTGACCATATCGCCAAATTCTTCCGTCAGCACATCGTAACCAATGCGTGTATTCTTTTCCTTGGCCTGAGCCTGGCGGACATGCTCAACAACTACTGAGCCGTCTTTTCCGGCATTCTCGGCAATTTTCCGCATGGGAATTTCCAATGCGTCACGGACAATCCTCACACCGATTTGGGCGTCAACGCTGTCCATCTCAAGGCTCTCAACAGCGCCCATGGCATTGATCAAAGCCACACCGCCGCCGGGGACAATACCTTCTTCAACAGCCGCCCGGGTGGCCGAAAGGGCGTCCTCAACGCGATGTTTCTTTTCCTTCAGCTCGGTCTCGGTGGCTGCGCCAACACGGATGATGGCAACGCCGCCGGACAGTTTGGCCAGGCGTTCCTGCAGTTTTTCACGGTCGTAGTCGCTGGTCGTGTTTTCAATTTCAACACGGATTTGTTCGATGCGGCCCTTGATAGCGCTACCTTCGCCTTTACCGCCAACAACGGTGGTGTCGTCCTTGGTGCTGACGACTTTCTCGGCCTGACCGAGATCATTGATCGTAACGGTCTCCAGCTTACGGCCGGTTTCTTCAGAGATCACTGTTGCGCCGGTCAGAATGGCGATATCCTGCAGCATTGCCTTGCGGCGGTCACCAAATCCAGGGGCTTTGATCGCCAGCACATTCAGCATGCCGCGCAACTTGTTGAGCACCAGGGTTGCCAGAGCTTCACCATCGATATCTTCAGCAATGATCAAAAGCTCGCGTTTACCAACCTGGACCAATTTTTCCAGCAGGGGCACGATGTCGCTGGCAGCGGAGATCTTCTTGTCATAAACGAGGACATAGGGCTCCTCAATGGAAGCTTCCATGGCTTCGGGATCGGTGATGAAATAGGGTGAAATGTAACCGCGATCGAATTGCATACCCTCAACATATTCTGTCTCGAATTCGAGGCCGCGGGATTCTTCAACCGTGATAACGCCATCTTTACCGACTTTGTCCATCACTTCGGCGATCAGCTCGCCAATTTCGCGGTCCTGGGCAGAAATCGAGGCCACATTGGCAATTTCTTCCTTGGTGGTGATGTCAATCGCCTGCTCGCCAATGGCAGTAGCAACAGCCTTTGCTGCAGCTTCGATACCGCGCTTGAGCAGCATTGGGTTTGCGCCGGCAGCCAGGTTTTTGAGGCCATCTGTCACAATGGCATGTGCTAAAACGGTCGATGTGGTCGTTCCATCACCGGCAATGTCGTTCGTCTTTGTGGCTGCTTCTTTCAGCAGTTGAGCGCCCATATTCTCAAAGGGATCTTCCAACTCAATCTCTTTGGCAACCGTCACACCATCGTGGGTGATGGTTGGGGAACCAAATTTACGATCCAATGCAACATTGCGGCCCTTCGGACCAAGTGTTGTTGCAACCGATTTCGCGACAACATCGATACCAGCCTTGAGCGATCGGCGTGCTTCTTCAGAAAAAATGATTTGTTTAGCCATTATTAATTACTCCTTGGATTTCATTCAATAACTAGTTAATTTTCGCGAGAATATCACTTTCGCGCATGATCAACAGTTTTTTGCCATCGTACTTGACTTCGGTGCCCGAATATTTCGCAAACAGGACCTGGTCACCTTCGGCAACTTCCAGGGGCATATGCTCGCCTTGATCGTTGCGCTCACCTGGACCAACTGCCAAAACAACACCCTTCTGGGGTTTCTCTTTGGCGGTTTCAGGAAGCACGATGCCTCCAGCAGTAATTTCTTCTTCCTCGATGGGCTCGACCACGAGCCGATTGCCCAAAGGTTTGATTGAGATTGCCATAAGTTCCTCCATTTGAATTTAGTTTTTTTATCGGTAAATTTTTACCATTTTAGCACTCCTAACTTGAGAGTGCTAACACCCCCCTATCTTACCTTTCTTCAAAATTCACGTCAAGGGCGAAAATGATAATTCTTACAAAAGATTTTATATTAATGCCCCCATTCGCTTAACGATAATCACACCGTTTTAGGGCTGTTCAACAAGCAGTTCCTCAACCTCCTCTATAGGCGGGACTTCCCCGATATTGCCCTCTTCCGTTGTCCTTAGGCTGTAAGAACAGATTTCCTCACCAGCACGCACTATGCTCATAACAGTCGGCTCTTCGGCGTATCGGGAGCGAATCTGGGTAAAAATATCCATCGCTCGATCACACTTGTCATCACCAGGCCGGTGCAGCCCTGCCAAAACAGAGCCATAGGTGAAGTAATTCACTATGGTGCTGCCCGAGAGCGGTAGACCCTCCACCGGAACCATGGGATCAGTATTGGGATTGCACCGCCGAACCTCACAACTGATTTCTGCGCTGCAGCCCTCAATTGAACATTGCAGGGCTGGAATAGCACCCTCATAATTGCGCGATTTATGATAGATCACGCCCAACTGACCATAAACACTGGGGTTGGCTGGCGTAAAGGTGAGCGCCTGCTGAACGTT
>JBLRWR010000059.1:0-10448 GCA_047921135.1 Candidatus Brevefilum sp. | reverse complement strand
CCAAAGAACCGCGCTATCAATCTGTCGACTCCTTAAAAGCCACCCAAGCTGAAGTTGTGCTGCCGCTCAAGGTTGAATCACGCATTTTCGGTGTGCTTGATATTCAGGCAAATATGAAAAATGCCTTCGATAGCGAGGATATATTGATCCTCAGGGCCCTGGCCGACAATATTGCCATCGCCATCGACAGCACACGGCTTTACCAGGGCGTACAGCGCCAGGCAGAGCAGCTCTCGGCTGTCTCGGATGTCAGCCGGGCGATAACCCAAATCCTGAACACTGATGAACTGCTTCAAAAAATTGTCACGCTGATCCATGACCGTTTCAAGTTCCCATTTGTTCATCTCTATATCATTGATCCGGTAAACCAGCAAATTACCTTCAAAGCGGGCAGCGGGAGCAGAACGCGCTTCTACGAAGAAGCCGGAATCTCCTTCAACATCCATTCGGATAAAGGCATCATCTCCTGGGTAGCGCAGCATGGAAAAACCAAGCGGGTCGGCGATGTTGCAAAAGAACCGCTCTTTCTGCAATCGCCGATCGTACCGGAGATTGAGGGTTCAGAAATGGTGGTCCCATTGGCATTTGGTCACCAGATTTTAGGCGTATTAGACCTGCAAAGCCCCGAAAAGCATGCCTTTTCAGAAGAAGATCAACAATTAATAGAAACATTGGGCGATAACCTGGCCATCGCAATCCGCAATGCCCGCCTGTATCGCTCTGAAAAATGGCGCCGCCAGGTCGCCGAGAGCCTCAGGGATGTGGCAGGGTTGCTCTCTGATAACATTGCCTTGGATGAAGTCCACGCCGCCATTTTGGAAAAATTACACACCAGCCTGCCCTGTGATGTGGCTTGTATATGGTTGTTTAACAACCACCAATCCACTGATGAAAAGTCGCCGGAAGGCCACAGGTTACACCTGGCCGCTTATAAAACCTCCGCGCCAATTCATGATGATGCCCTGTCTGGACTGATCATTGCGCCAGACAAATGGGTCCAGGCAGCCTTCCAAACCAAAGAGCCCCTTATCCGTCAACCGGATGAACCCTTAGGTCCTATTGCTGAGCGATTAAATTTTTCACTGGATTACTCAGCGATTATTACGCCATTGGTCACCGGTGATGAGGTGATCGGTTTGCTTACGATGATCCACCACACCCCCGGCAGGTATGGGTCCGAATCACAAATGATCACATCGGCCTTTGCCAGCTATGCGGCCATCGCGATCCAAAACAACCGCTTATACGCAAAATCACAAGAGCAAGCCTGGATATCCACCATCTTGCTGCAGGTTGCCAATGCCATTCAATCTCTGACCAACCTGGACGAGCTGACGGCGACCATCACTCGCTTAACCCCCATGGTAGTAGGCGTCACAGGTTGTGCCCTACTCCTCAGGTATCCTGATAGCAAAATCTTTCAATTAACTGCCATGTACGGCATGATCGATCCCTCTGAGGAGGTGAAATTCGATCTTCCCCTCTCCATGATCTCACCACCAGCTCTTGAAATGTTAATAGCCGAACAATCACCTGTGTTTGTGCACGACCCGCAGGAAGAACTGGGCTTACCAGAGGATGTCGCCAATCAACTCGCCAAGCATTCTCTGATCTTGCTCCCGCTAACAGCAAGAAATGAAGTGTTGGGCGCGTTTCTGCTGGCCGACGAACCTGAACCAGATCAAACTGAACGCCCGTTAAAGGTTTTCAGTGAAGAACGCTACAATATCGTTCAAGGGATCATGCAACAAACCGCGGTCGCCATTGAGAACATCCGCCTGATCGAAGCCCGCCAGGAAGAAGCCTATATCTCAGCCGTGTTGCTTCAGGCAGCTCAAGCCATCGTAAGCAGCCTCAACCTGCAGGACACACTGGACGCAATGGTCAATATCATGCCCATCCTGATCGGCGTGGATTCCAGCCTGATTTATCTCTGGGACCAGAATGAAGAACGCTTTGTCACCGCTCATGCCACCACCCGAAGCCCTGTTGAAGCAGAAGAGCTCCTGGGCACAAGCTATGAGCCAGGTGAATTCCCCATGCTGGATGGCGTCTTTCGGAACCGACGCCCCATCGTATATCCTTTTATTGAAAACACATTCTCCCCCGAAGACTGGGACCTGGCCCTTCCGGATGAAGGGCAAATTGATCCCACACCTATTCTGCAAACCCATTACCCTTTGCTAATGGGCTTCCCGCTCTCTGTGAAAGATGAAATTTATGGTGTTTTACTCGCCCAGGACGAAAATTTCGCCACCAACCGGGAACGGCGATTTGAACTGCTGTGGGGAATTGCCCAGCAGGCATCACTGGCCATCCAGAATGATCGCTTAAATAAAGAAATGCTCGACCGGCAACGGCTTGAGAGAGAATTCCAGCTTGCCAGAGAGATTCAGCAGACCTTCTTGCCCAACGAAATTCCCACATTACCCGGCTATAAAATGGATGTCCGCTGGGAAACAGCCCGTCAGGTGGGCGGGGATTTTTATGACTTCTTCACACTCCCTGATGAAAGATTGGCAATCGTGATCGCTGATGTATCGGATAAAGGCCTGGCCGCATCCCTCTACATGGCCGTAACACGCACACTATTGCGGGCAGCGGCCTTAGAATCCGATTCGCCGGCCAAAACCCTCGAACACGTCAACGACTTGCTGATGGATAATTCACAAAATGGCCTTTTCGTGACCACCTTCTACGGCATCTTGTCCTTAGAGGACGGCCGCCTTTCATATACGGTCGCCGGGCATAATCCGCCCATGGTGATCCGGCAGGACCAAAACGATGTAATTGCCTTAAAAAAGGGCGGCATCGCCTTGGGGGCTATGCCGGACATCCAATTACCCGAACATAAAACAATCCTGAATCCTGAAGATTGCCTGGTACTCTACACAGACGGGGTCACAGAAGCATTCAATTTAAACGACCAAATGTATGGTGAGGAGCGCTTCGTGGAGGTATTGCGAAGTGTGATCGGGAATGATGCCACCAGGGTCCTAGAAGCGCTTGAAGATGACCTGGCAGATTTTCGTGATGGCGCCCCGCCCAGCGATGACACCACCCTGTTGGCTATTTGCAGAGGGCCGTTATTGGGAGACAATCACGGGAACCCGGGTGCCGCGTAAAACACCATCCACCGTGCTGCCAAAAAACATTTCGAACAATGGTGACAAGCCGTACCCTCCCATAATGATCAGATCGGCATTGATTTCTTCCACGACCTGCAAGATAACGATGTTGGTTCGTAATGTGGGCTGGCGAAATATCCGGTTGACACAACACACACCCAGGTAATCCTGGGCTTCCGATAATTTTTGTTCGCCTCTTTTTTCATCATTATCGATAACCAATACAGAAAGCTGTTTATCATAACGGCTTGAGAGGTACGCAGCGATGTATAAAGCCGCTTTACCCTTAGGGCTGCCGTCATACGCCAGCAAAATGTGATTCATCTCACTCAATTCATCTCGCACAAAAAGCAGGGGACGTGTTGAGTTACGCACGATGGTACGCATACCCGATTTTATCCGAGCGAAGATATTGGTGGATGGTGGATGCTTGAGCTTTAAGCTGACCAGATCATTCACCCTGGCGCGCTCACAGATTGTCTCGGCGATTTTCCCATGTGCAAACACAAGATTTCCTTGAATGCCCGATTTTGCAAGGCGCTCTGAAAAAGCCTGGCTGACCTCCTCATCAGAAATGCCCCGGTCAGCCCTTTCATAGGGTCGTTTAATCACCAACCCGCGCACATCCGACCCTTCCAGTTCAGCGATTCTGACAGCCTGCTCCAGCGCTATCCAGGTTTCCGGGCTGCCGCTGATCGCAACCAAGATATCGGAAAATAGTTTTCTACGCCTATCTTTTATCGTCGCATGCGGCTTATCAGGTTGAATTCTACTCTTCTCTGGACGTGGAAATAACGCCAGGCGTACATTTCTGAACCAGCGCTGTAATCCTTTGAAGAATTTTCGGCCTTGATGGCGTAATAGATCAGAGGCCGCTTTTTCAGGACGAATCGACCAGCCCATTTGTTCTTGTAAATAAGTCTGGTGGTCAAGGATCCAGATGTAAAGATCCGTCTCAGTCCTTTCCGGAAACTCCATCAATAAGTTCTGCTGGCGGATAATATCTACAATGGGTATGTAAACATGCTCATACCAATGCCAAACAGCTTCTTCCCAGGGAATCTCACGTTGCTGCTCCAAACCCATGTAATGTCGATGTACTTTGATGTGTTCTTCAAGTATGAAGTATTGCCCAGGGAATGTGACCTTAAATTCAATATCCGGGATAATCTCGTCTATTTTGGTGTTTTCCAGAAAATTGGTGTATTCGGCTTTGAGAATGATATCGTCCGGTGAATCCTCAGGGGAGAGGGGTATTTTGGTTTTAATCTCGGTGACATAGGCCTCAATTTGTTCAATGCCCATTTGCTTGGCAATCGAGACACGATGGTTTCCATCCAACACAAAGTAAGCCTCTCCGATTTTATAAACTTGGATCGGGGGCAATCCCATGCTGCTTGGTGAGGTCATTGCGGCTTTGACATTCGCCCAACGCTCCTCATCGGTATCATGGAGCGGTAGAAAATTACGATCAAAATCTTGATAGCGATTAACACTACCAACAATGGCATCCACAGGAATTTCTTGGCGGCCCTTTGATGAGAGGCCATGCGTGTGCATTTTTTGGGTGATCTCGTCAAAGCGCAATAAGTCCAAGGATTCACCTGTAAAATCCGCCCACAGGTGCTGTAACCTGGCTTTCGCACGCGCCCGCCTAAAGTCTTCCAGGGCTCGTGAATATTCGACTTTACTTTTTTGTTCAGGCATAAACTAACTCCTGAAATTTTCCTTTTTCATAACAAAAATAAAGATTAATGATCTTCAGTCAATCATACTGATTAACCGCCAGATTGACAATACAAATCGGATTAATGATCTTGAACAATTGGTTAACAAAAGCAGATTTTTGAATAGGGCGCGTTTTTATTTAAATTTTATACCTAAGCATTGTATGGATGTTTTCATCAGGAACAAAACGTGAATGGGGTTTGCAGCTGTAAAACCGGTTAGCTTATGTCACAAATAGTCCAGTAAATCAGTGCGTTTGCACCACGCATCGAGATAAATGACTGTGGTTTCTCATGCTATAATTTGGTTGATGAAAATTCGATGCGTTTATCCGATAAGATGGGTTATTCCAACCTGTCTGGGCTATGGAAAGTTAATGTATGGTTGAAGAAAGAGAACTGCTTCAACCCCGCCTGACGCCCCGCTTGAATTACCTGGTCATTGGGCACTTAACAGCTGACCTGACGCCCAATGGCGTCCGTTTAGGAGGTACCGCAGCCTTTTCAGGGTTAACCGCCCAGGCTTTGGGTCTTAACACCGGACTGATCACCGCACACGCACCTGAATTGGATACCACTGCCATCCAATCGCTGTGGATAAAGAACAAGTCCAGCCGCCACTCAACTACTTTTAAGAATTTGTCCGACGGCGTAAACCGCATCCAATACCTCTACCACCAGGCTGAGCGGCTCACTATCGCTGATCTTCCCCGCTTTGATCCGCCTCCTGAGATTATTCACCTGGGACCTGTTGCCAACGACGTGGATTGGGAAGTTTTACATCACTTCCCACACAGCACAAAATGCCTGACCCCCCAAGGTTGGATGCGCAGGACTGACTCGCAAGATAAAGTAATTTACAACCCGTGGGAGGATTACAAACGCATCTTGCCGCATGCCGATGTGGCCGTGATCAGTTATGATGATGTTCAAGGCGACGAAGAGCGGATTGCCAGCATGGCTGGCGCCATCCCGGTATTCGTGGTGACCGAAGGCTATCGCGGGGCAAGGGTTTACTGGCACAATGATGTCCGTTTTTTCACTGCGCCTGAGGTAAAATATGTGGATGACACCGGTGCAGGTGATATTTTCGCGACGGCTTTCTTTTATCGCTATTTCTACACGAAAGACCCCTGGGAATCTGGCCGGTTTGCTGTCTCCCTGGCCTCATGCTCAGTGACCCGCAAGTATCTGCAGAGCATCCCCTCGGCCGAAGAGATCAACACAGCAAAAATGCAACTGATCGGATAAACAAGGATCTGGTTATGGGTTTGGGCAAAATCTACTCAATTGTCAATCAAAAAGGCGGCGTTGGAAAAACAACCACGGCGATCAACCTGGGTGCGTATTTGGCCCACTTAGGCCAACGAGTGCTGATCATTGATATCGATCCGCAATCCAATGCAACCTCGTGCTTGGGCGTCGATAAACACCAGGTCAACGGCGGCACCTACAACGTGATAATTGGCGCACAACCCATCCTCCCCCAAATTCTTTACAACCCCCGCTTTAAGTTGTCCTTACTGCCCTCATCTCCGGCTTTGGCAGGCGCAGAAATTGAATTGATCGATGCGGCGAACCGTGAATTTATTCTAAAAAACGTTCTTGAACCCATCCAACATCGTTACGATTATATTTTGGTCGATTGCCCGCCTTCCCTGGGCTTGCTGACGCTAAATGGTCTTGTGGCCGCCATAAATGGCGTTCTGATCCCGGTCCAGTGTGAATTTCTGGCCCTGGAGGGGCTGGGACAACTGGTCCGGACGATAAATTTGGTCAGGAATTCATTGTTTGAGAAATTAGAAATTCGCGGGGTCATCCTGACGATGTTTGACGGACGCACAAATCTGGCCGCAGATGTCGTTCAGGAAGTTAAAGGGTTCTTTGGAGAGCAAGTTTTCGAAGCGATTATTCCACGGTCAATCCGGTTAGCTGAAGCTCCTTCCTATGGGATGCCCATATCAGTTTATGCGCCAGATTCAAGCGGAGCCCGCGCGTATCAAGCACTAGCAAAAGAACTACTGATCGCCGATAACGTAAACTTACCCATCATTCAGGAGGCAACATAATGGCACGCAGACCTGGACTTGGCAAAGGATTGGATGCGTTAATCCCCGCCAGCGGAGATAAAGCCGCTGAAGGAACGCCCGGCACGGGTCAGGGGATCATCCGCATTCCCATCGATCGCATAAAGCCTAATCCACAACAACCCCGCACGAGGATGGATGACGAAACGCTGCAAGAGCTGGCCGCATCCATTTTGGAGCATGGCATCCTTCAACCAATGATCGTCACCAAACATCCCGATGAAGAAACATACTTCATTGTGGCCGGTGAACGGCGCTGGCGGGCAGCCCAGATTGCCGGCCTGTCGATGGTTCCCGCCATTGCGCGCACGGTGACAGAACAGGGCCAACTTGAGCTTGCCCTGATTGAAAACCTGCAACGCAGTGACCTTTCGCCCCTGGAAATGGCAGATGCCTACCGCCACCTGGCAGAAGATTTTTCACTCACCCATGAGCAAATTGCGGAACGCGTGGGCAAAAGCCGCACCAGTGTCACCAACACCTTGCGCTTATTAAATCTGCCCGAACATGTCAGAAAATCGCTGGCAGAAAACCTGATCAGCGAGGGCCATGCGCGGGCGATCCTTGGCCTGCAAACTGAAGCAGCACAACTTTCCGTACTGAGCACCGTGTTAAGAGATGACCTCAACGTCCGCCAAACTGAAGCGCTGGTCAAGAAAATGAGCGGGGAAAGACCGCCCGCCAAACCAAAGGCCAGCCCAGATCCTATAGTAAGCGAGCTTGAACATCGTTTGGAAAGCCATTTTGGCACCAATGTTCGCCTCAACCACAGCAAAAATGGCGGAAAGCTGGTCATCTATTATTATTCCGACGAAGACCTCAATACAATTTTGGACAAGATCTTACCCGAATAGCCCGATGATCATTTTACACAACGCCAATATCTATGCACCTGATCACCCCGACGCCACAGCCCTGGTCATCGATCGGGACCGCATTTTAGCCATCGGCTCCGATGCAGACATCCTGGATGGTTTCTCTCCCGCTTCCCGGGTGATTAATCTCGATGGAAAGACCGTCTGGCCGGGCTTAATCGACGCGCATGTCCATCTACGCCAGCTTGCTGAAAGTGTCTCGATGATCGATTGTGAAACGAGCACCCTCGAGGAATGCCTTTCACGGGTCAAAAGGGCTGCGGACCAACTACTGGAGGGCGCCTGGATAAAGGGGCACGGTTGGAACCAAAACCGATGGCAGGATGGTTTTGGTACAGCCGCCATGCTAGATTGTGTAAGCGGTGGACGCCCTGCCTACCTGACAGCCAAGTCTTTACATGCCGCCTGGGCCAACAGTCGGGCTTTGCAGATGGCTGGGATCGATGTGCACACCCCCGATCCGCCAGGCGGGACAATCCAGCGTGATGCTAAAGGCCAACCAACCGGGATTTTGTTGGAAGCCGGCGCGATGGGCTTGGTAGAAGCTGTGCTTCCCAAACCCTCGCCAGGAGAAACCATTGCCAAGCTCACAAATTTGATGCCAAAATTATGGGCAGTTGGCTTGGTGGGTGTACATGATTTTGATGACTTTAACTGCTGGTCAGCCCTGCAAACCATTAATCAAAAGGGCACCACCTCCTTACGTGTGCACAAATCCATCCCCTTCGATCACCTGGATGAGTTCATCAAAGCGGGTTTACGCACTGGCTTTGGCCATAACCGCTTGAACCTGGGCGGCGTAAAACTTTTTTCAGATGGCGCCTTGGGGCCGCAGACTGCCGCCATGCATGCCCCCTATGAGGGTACCCATACCACTGGTGAACTCCTCCTGACCGAGGATGAACTGGTTGAGATCGGCCGTTTAGCTGTCGATCACGGCATAGCCCTGGCTGTACACGCCATTGGGGATCGGGCAAACCACATTGTGCTAAACGCCTATGAACGCCTGAGAGCCTACGAAGAAGATCACCATCTGCCCCACCTGTCCCACCGGATTGAGCATGTTCAGATCGTTGACCCGGCCGATCTGCCCCGGTTTGCCCAACTCGGCATCATCGCCTCAGTCCAACCCGTTCATGCTCCATCGGACATGATCATGGCCGATCGCTACCTGGGCAGGCGGGCTAACCACGCCTATGCCTATCGCTCCATACTGGCATCCGGCGCGGCTTATGCCCTAGGGTCGGATGCGCCGGTTGAACCCTTCAATCCCTTCCTGGGTTTGCATGCCGCGGTAACCCGCCGCCGTCTGGATGGCTCACCCGGGCCTGAAGGATGGTACCCTGGCCAGCGGCTTTCCCTCGAAGAAGCGCTGACCGGCTTTTCCCACTCCCCGGCCGTGATTTCAGGCCAGGGCAGACAACTGGGTAAAATTTCACCCGGATACGCAGCTGATTTCATCCTTCTAGAAAGTAACCCTTTTACGATGGACCCACACCAACTGGGCTACATCCAACCTTTGGCAACTTTCATTGGGGGACAATGCGTGTTTAACACGACCGGCATCCCATTTGATGCAGTGCTTTCCTGAAATAATTCGTCAATTAGCCTCCCTTGGGCTATAATGGATTTAGAACACATAACACATCCTAACAACAACAGGTGGTTTCTAATGGCTGAAACAAACGACCTCATCCTAAAACGGATCAAGTACATCAGAAAAAGTAAACGCCGCAGCATTCATGATTGCGCCACCATCCTGGGGCTATCCAATGAAACCTATCATGGCGTCGAAAGAGGGACCACCTCCCTTAGCTTACCCGAGCTTGAGTTGCTGGCGATTTATTTTGGCGAAAACCCTTCCGACATCCTTTCCAGGGATC
Organism: Candidatus Brevefilum sp.; assembly: GCA_047921135.1. Taxonomy (GTDB): domain Bacteria; phylum Chloroflexota; class Anaerolineae; order Anaerolineales; family Anaerolineaceae; genus Brevifilum. The sequence continues at coordinate 748 of JBLRWR010000059.1, read as the reverse complement.
AACCGCCACGGTCTTACGCTGCCTTCTTGCAGGAAGACCTGCGCCAACAATTTATCCAGATCCGCCAGAAGATGCTGCGAGCGCTGATCAGCCAGGAGAGAGAAATACACGGGATAACATTAGAAGACCTCCAGGAAGCCACCCAGATCCCCCTGGAAACTCTACAGGCCTACGACACGGGCACCGAGCCTATTGCCATTGATGACCTGATCAAAATCAGCACCGTCTTAGAAATTCCTTTAGACGCCCTGCATGAACCGTTATGGCCGTCAAAAACCGATCCCACCGAAAAGGCTGTGCGAGAAACCTGGCACCCAGAATTTGAACCGGATAATAAAGCAGGTGATCCCCCACTAGATGAACAATATGCCGATGTGTTTAAAGCCTTTTCCAGGGTATCCAAAGAAGACCAGGCCTTTATTGCCAAATATCTATTGGAAAAACTCAGGTCTGAGTGAATAAACCATCCAAGGACTAATGCATAATGGCAACCGAATTAAATCCCATCCTGACGCATGCCTGATGTTCAGTCCGCTTCTCCAGATAACCCAATCATCACCAACGCCACCCCAGTAGATCAGCTGGCGATCAACCGCTTCCTGGCCAGAAATCATCTCGTTCATCGACACCTGGATTGGTTCAGCCCAGCTGAGTGGGTCGGGCATCAGCCCTTTTTGCTTGAGAAACAACAGCAAAAAATCCAGTCAATCCTGCTGGCAGCGCCAGAAGTTAAACAAGCCACCTGGGT
>JBLRWR010000058.1:0-10517 GCA_047921135.1 Candidatus Brevefilum sp. | reverse complement strand
ATAAGCCCTGTAAGTTCCTGGCAAAGACCTGGATTGCGTGCAGTTCAGCATTTTCGGTGAGCGTGCGTCGAATATCTCGTTCAATAGCAGGGAGCAGCAGTCGTTTCGCACTGTCTTCGATCGAAGTGCTAAGTGTTTCATAGAACACCGACCCCTGTTTGGTTGGAAATTGCTGGTGTATGGCTGTGAGCCAATCCCGGTCAGGGATGGAAATGCCGACCTTGAGGATGTTTTCGCGTTCGCCCCGGTTTATGGCCAGGATCTGGTGCGGATGAAGTTGATTTATGCGCTGAGTAAACTGGTAATACAGCGAATACGTTGTGTGGGTATCTTCCTGATCTGGCATTTTTTCACTGGTTAGAGACCCAAACCTTAACCCTTTATCTCTTACACATTGGCGAATAGCAGCGTTTTCACTGACCGACTCTGCAACGATGTCACTGGCGCCAGAAAGCGCAGATTGTTGATCGGGGACCGATTCGTTGATAAACGGTTGAACAAGTTTCGAAAGAGGCTCATCCGTTACCGGTTGCTCGATGATCATTTTCGCCAGGGGTTCCAAGCCCTTCTCACGCGCGATCATCGCACGGGTCCGCCTTTTAGGGCGATAGGGCAGGTACAAATCCTCAAGTGCAGTCAGATTGGTTGCTGCCAGAATTTGGTCCTTCAGGGAATCGGAAAGTTTTCCCTGTGTGAGGATGGATTGAAGGATTGTTTGCCGCCTGTCCTCCAGGTTTTCCAGCCGTTTCAATTCATCTTTGATGGCGAGTATCTGTTGTTCATCTAACCCGCCAGTAATTTCTTTACGGTAGCGAGCAATAAAGGGAACGGTATTGTCTGCTTGAAGTAGGGCGACTGTGTTTTTAATTTTTCCTGCAGGCAGTTTCAAGTTTTCTGCCAGGATATCAATATAATTCATTCAGCTCCCTAGTAAGCATCGGTTAGATAATAATTTAATCCAATTTATGTGAGAGAAGAATTGTAACATCAAAAAATGGGACGAATGTAACCTGTTCTACTTTCCCCAATATTCTATATTGAAATTTAAATATGCCGATGTTATACTGTGGGCAACAATTAATCATATTAATCTGATAAATAAGGAAAGACAATGGGTGCCCAAACCATACCTGATCAATTATCACCATTACTATTGTATCTGGCTGAGCATCAGTCATCAGGCGATGAGCCCTTACCCAGTTTAAACGACATCAGCAAAGCAATGGGTAAAAGCATCTCCACACTGCGAGAGGAGTTGGAGGTGGCTAAGGCATTTGGTTGGGTATCCGTAAAACCACGCGTTGGGATCACAAGCCTGCCATACGCATTCACCCCGGCCGTAACCAAGAGCCTCGCTTTTGCAATTACCTTAAATAGCGACATGTTCAAACAATTTTCGGATTTACGCAACCATACCGAAGCTTCTTATTGGTATCAGGCGGTCAGCAGTCTGACGAAAGGGGACGTTGCCGATTTGCAAACCATCACCAAGACAGCATTGGAAAAGTTGAACGCTGATCCAATCCAAATCCCCCATGCCGAACATCGCCAATTGCATTTAACGATTTATAAGCGTCTGGGGAACCCGTTTGTATATGGAATTCTGGAAGCATATTGGGATATCTATGAAGCAGTTGGTTTAAGCGTTTATGAAGATCATAAATATTTGGGGCGGGTGTGGGAATATCATTTGCAGATGGTGGATTCCATCTCACAAGGTGATTTTTTATCTGGTTATCAAGCGCTAATTGCGCATATGGATTTATTGTTCCAGCGTGAACAAAAAAATGCAAAACTACCTTTTGAATAAGGCATTTAAGGAGCCTAAATGATTCAGGAAAATGATATGGAGGACCGAATGAAAAAGGACATATCACGAAAGGTTAATGATTTTTGTTTGACAATTTGCAGTGTCAATGGGTCTGGCAGTGCAACAGCTAACAACACCTTATTGCGTGCACTTTTTCATATGGGCATCCCTGTTTCGGGGAAGAATATTTTTCCTTCTAACATAAAAGGGTTGCCAACCTGGTTTGCAATTCGAGTCTCAAAAGACGGCTATCTGGGGCGGGTTTCTCATGACGATATCATCATCCAGATGAACCCGGGCACGTTTACTGAAGACCTGGCTTATGATGTGCCAGGTGGTGTGCTTTTCTATGGTGATCATATCGATATCCCCGTTCACCGCGATGACATTATCGTTTATCCAATGCCAGTTAAGGATCTGATCAAAGATGCCGGCGTTCCGCGAAATTTGCGTGATTATATGGAGAACATGGTTTATGTGGGTGTCGTGGCTGAGATGCTGGGAATCAGTTTGGATGAGATCAAAAAAGCTTTACTGTTCCAGTTCCGCCGAAAAACATCAGTGGCCGAGTCCAATTTTGAAATTGTTCAGTTGGCTGCGGATTGGGCTAGAGAGAATCTAGAGAAACGTGATCAATACTTTGTTGAGCCTATGCCGCCCTTAAAGGATTACATCATGACTGATGGAAACATAGCCGGGGCTTTGGGCTCTGTGTATGGTGGGTTCCAATTTTGTGGTTGGTACCCAATCACACCTGCATCAAGCATGGTTGAATCTTTGATCACTTATGCGCCGCGTTTACGCAAAGATCCCGAGACGGGAAAAAACAATTTTGCCATTGTTCAGGCAGAGGATGAACTGGCTGCAATCGGCATGGCGATTGGCGCGGGTTGGGCTGGTTTGCGTGCCATGACCTCCACATCCGGGCCTGGCATCAGTTTAATGACTGAATACGTGAGTATGGCCTACTATGCAGAAATTCCCGTTGTCATTTGGGATGTTCAGCGGGTGGGTCCCAGCACAGGGTTGCCAACCCGTACTGCTCAGGGTGATCTGAACCTTAACTATTTCCTGGGTCATGGTGATACGCAACACATAGTATTGATCCCATCATCGGTTTCGGAATGTTTTGAGTTTGGCTGGAAAGCCTTTGATGTTGCTGAAAAATATCAGACCCCCGTGATCGTGCTCAGTGATCTTGATTTGGGCATGAACATGTGGATGACTAAACGCTTCGAATACCCAGATCAACCGATTGAACACGGAAAGATACTGTGGGAAGAGGACCTTGAAGCCTGGACGGAAGAATGGGGACGGTATTTGGATGTCGACGGTGATGGCATCCCATATCGAACGGTGATGGGAAATACCCACAAAAAAGCGCCCTATTTTGCCCGTGGGACCGGCCATGATGAATTTGGCAATTATAGTGAGGACCCTGAGGTTTGGCGGCGCTCCTTGGATCGAATCAAGATAAAAATTGAATCCTCGAAGGATACACTGCCCCAACCTGCTTACCGGCGTATGGAAAATGCCAAAATTGGGCTGATCGCCATGGGATCGACGGAACCCGCAGTGAGTGAAGCACAGGATAAGCTTTCGGAACAAGGAATCAACGCAGATTTTATGCTGATCCGATCGCTGCCCTTTTCAGAACAAGTTAGGGAATTTATCCAGTCGCATGAGCGAAATTATGTGTTGGAATTAAACCGTGATGGCCAATTGCACCAAATCCTCGTGCTGGAATATTGTGACCTGACCAAACGGTTGATTTCAGCTTCTTATATTGATGGATTACCCATGACAGCGGAATGGATCGTTCAGGCAGTTACTGAAAAGGAGAGACAGAGTAATGAGTGAAAAAGTTGAAGAGACGAATGCTCTTGGGTTAACCCGCGCAGATTATCGTGGATTAAGATCAACCCTATGCCCGGGGTGCGGCCATAATACCATCTCCGCCCAAATTATCAGAGCCTGTTATGAGATGAGCATTCCCCCTGAAAGGATTGTCAAGTTCAGCGGGATTGGATGCTCGAGCAAGAGCCCAACGTATTTTCTAAGCCAGTCTTTTGGTTTCAATGGCCTCCACGGCCGAATGCCTTCATTAGCGCTCGGGGCAGCCTTTGCCGATAAAACCATGAAGGTGATTGGGGTCTCAGGTGATGGTGACACTGCCAGCATTGGTTTGGGGCAGTTCAAGCATCTTGTCAGACGCAATCTACCCATGGTCTACATTGTTGAAAATAACGGTGTCTATGGGCTGACAAAGGGCCAATTTTCAGCGACGGCAGAGCAGGGCTTGGAATTGAAGCATCAAGGGGTTAATCCCTTCTTGCCGATTGACATTGTCAAGGAAGCTTTAATTGGTAACGCAAGTTTTGTGGCACGCTCTTTTGCAGGCGATCCAAGCCAGGTGCGGGAGTTACTTAAGGCTGCTCTAAGCCATAATGGCACCGCTGTGTTAGATATCATCAGCCCCTGTGTGAGCTTTAACAACAGGGAGGACACTTTGCACTCTTACCAGTGGGGACGTCAGCACCAGGCACCGCTGCACGATATCGCCTATGTCCCGCGGCGGAAGGCAATCATCCTGGATGAATTCAAGGAGGGCGAAATCAAAGAGGTCATCATGCACGATGGGTCAATGGTTGTTTTAAAGAAACTTGAACAAGTTTACGATCCAACCGATCGGTGGCAGGCCTTAGCAATGCTTGAAGAGGCAGAACAGCATAATTGGTTGATTACTGGACTGATCTTTGTCAACCCAGAGCAACCCTCCCTGTATGATTACATGGATTTGGTCGATCAACCCCTAAACCGGATAAGCGCTGATGATCTGCGTCCCTCACCAGACACCCTGGAAAAAATTAACGCAAATATGTATTAAACTTGGAACGTACGCAGCTAAGTATTAAACCACAGCAGTGGATCAAAGCACTGCTGTGGTTTTTTCTTTCTTACCTATCGCCTAAAGTGTATAACAGGGCAAGGTTTGGCTGTCTAAACCCACCCACCGGAAAACCTGATATGAGAATAACCTTTTGACCTTTTTCGAGGGTGGTGGCCGTTGCGATGGCGGTCTCAACGTGCTTGAGCATGGTCTCCAGCGTATCGGCATAGGGGACAAATAATGGGGTCACGCCCCACAGCAAGCCCATGTTCTGATAGGTTCTCAACTCCGGCGTAAATGCATATATCGGCACATTTGGCCTGACTTTAGACATCAATCTGGCGGTTCTGCCAGATTGGGTGAAAACGATAATGGCTGCAACATTACGGTCGTGAGCCATTTCTTTTGCTGCCCTGGTGATCGAGAGCGCATCCATCTGATGGGCGAGCGAGGCTGCGTAATCAAACTTACCCCATTTGTGGAGGTCTTGTTCTGCCCGTCGGATGATTGCATCCATCATCTGCACGCTTTCGACAGGAAATTTACCGGCTGCAGTTTCACCTGAGAGCATCACCGCGTCGGTGCCGTCGAAGATTGCATTGGCAACATCTGTTGCTTCTGCTCGGGTTGGCCGGGGATTATTGATCATGGAGTCAAGCATTTGAGTGGCTGTGATAACCACTTTGCCTTGTGCGTTGGCACAGGCAATGATTTCCTTCTGTGCAATCGGCACTGCTGCAGGTGACATTTCCACACCCAGGTCTCCCCGGGCTACCATGACCCCATCGGTTACATTCATAATGGTTTCAAGATCTTCCAAGGCCTCTGGTCGCTCTAATTTTGCTATGATGGGAGTTTTTGCTGCTTTAGGACTTTTGGCAAACTCCTCAATGGCTTTGCGGATGGTGAGAATGTCGTTTGCATTGCGCACAAAGGAGATTGCCACCAGGTCAACACCTTTTTCAAGGCCAAACTTCAGGTCTTCCTGGTCTTTGTCTGTAAAAATCGGCGTTGTCAGGTTAGCACCCGGGAGGTTGACGCCTTTATTGGACTTCAAAACACCGCCCAACGTGACCACGGCATCAATCCGTTCGCCGTTGATTGCCTTAACTTCCATTTCCAGGTGACCATCATCGAGGAGGATGTGGTTGCCGGGTTGCAGGCATTTGTGTAAATCCGGGATTTCAAAGGGAATGAAAATATCCGCTTCATCAGGCACGAAGGCCTCAGAAGAGCTTAGTGTCACAAAGTCACCAGCCTTCAATTCGACGCCACCCTCAGGTAGTTTCCCGATTCTCAGCTTAGGGCCTTGCAGGTCTTGTAATATGGTGATGGGCGTGCCCATCTCTAAAGAAATCTCACGGATGAGATCGATTTTTTCACCATGTGCGGCATGTGTGCCATGTGAAAAGTTAAGCCGGGCAACATTCATCCCTGCAGAAACCAATTCTTTGATTTTCTCCTTCGAATCACTGCTTGGCCCTAGTGTGCAGACGATCTTGGCAAAACGATACATCGCTTCCTCCCCGGAATCCAGACTTAATCCAATAAAAGGGTCTCTCGCAAAATGGGCAGCATCCAATCTGCGGTATTTTGATCTAAAACCAGGGGTGGTGCGATTCGTATCGTGTGTTTATGGGTTTCTTTGACCAGAATACCTTTATGCCTTAAGGCTTCAGCAAACCTGCGAGCGCCGCCCAGTTCATGACGTAATTCAATCCCAATGAACAGGCCTTTGCCTCGTATTTCATGGATATTCTTTTTGGGGATTTCTTCGAGATAATCCATGACATATTGGCCCATCACGCGGGAATTTTCGACCAAGTTTTCTTCCTCAATCACCTCTAAGGCTGCAATGGCTACTGCTGCGCCCAATGGGTTCCCGCCAAATGTGGAGCCATGGTCACCAGGAACGATCAAGCCTAAAACAGGCTCATCCGCCAGGACAGCCGACACAGGGTAAAATCCGCCTGAAAGTGCTTTACCGATCACCATAATATCCGGTCTGACGTCTTCGTGATCACAGGCAAAGAATGCACCTGTACGACCGAGACCAGTTTGAATCTCGTCGGCGATCAACAGTATATTGTTCTCCTGGCAGATCTTTTCAACCGCTTTTAAATAGCCTTCAGGCGGCAAAATGATCCCATATTCTCCCTGTAACGGTTCCAGCATGATTCCAACGGTATTTTCATTGATCGCATCTTCAATAGCCTGAATATCGCCGTACTTGACCATCGGGAAGCCCGGTGTGAAGGGACCAAAATCATCCTTGTAATTTGGTGTGGATGTAAATGAGATAATGGTGATGGTCCTGCCGTGGAAATTCCCGTCGGCCACAATGATTTCTGCTTTGTGGCGTGGGACGCCCTTTGAGTGGTAGCCCCATTTCCGCGCAACTTTAATGGCAGTTTCAACCGCTTCTGCACCGCTGTTCATGGGCAGAGACTTGTCATATCCCGTCATGTCCGCCAGTTTTTTATACAAAAGGCCGAGCTTATCATTGTAGAAAGCTCTGGAGGTGAGGGTGATCCGCTCCAGCTGATCGATCAGCGCCTGTTTGATTTTCGGATGATTATGGCCTTGGCTGACCGCAGAATAAGCACTCAGACAATCAAGGTATTTGTTTCCCTCTACATCGTAAACCCAGACACCTTCTCCCTTTGTGAGAACCACATCTAAAGGAAGATAGTTGTGGGCGCCATACTGATCTTCGAGATTGATAAAATATTGACTATTTTGCATCAGGATTTCCACCAATGAGTAGGTCAACGAGAATACCTTTTTGCGCATGCATCCGGTTTTCTGCTTGCGTGAAGAGGCGCGAGTGCGGTCCATCAGCAACTTCATCGGTGATTTCTTGGCCGCGATGCGCAGGCAGGCAGTGCAAGACGATCACGTTGGGCTTGGCCAGGCTCAGCAGGTTCTGATTGACCTGGTAGGGCGGAAAGACTTTTTCTCGCTTTTTGGCTTCCTCTTCCTGGCCCATGCTGGTCCAGGTGTCGGTGTAAATGACATCGGCATATTCTGCTGCAGCTTCCGGTTCACGTAAAAGGGTCACTGAGCCGCCAGAAAGTTTCGCAAATTCCTGGCCCTGTGCTATAGCGTCATCGGACATGTCATAATCTTCGGGGTTAGCAATGCGGAAATCTGCACCTAATTTGGTAACGATTTTCAACAGTGAGACGGCCACGTTATTCCCATCACCGATGTAAGACACGGTTAACCCTTTTAGGTCACCGAATTCCTCCAGAATGGTGAGCGCATCGGCCATAGCCTGGCAGGGATGGTTATAATCACTCAGCCCATTGATGATGGGTACTGAAGACCACTTGGCCAATTCAAGAATATGTTCATGTTCGAATACCCTGGCCATGACCGCCTGGACATACCCCGAAAGCACCCGGGAGATATCGGCAATGGATTCTCGCTTTCCCAACCCGATTTCTTGAGGTGACAAATATAAGGCGTCCCCGCCAAGGGTACGCATGGCCATATCAAAGCTTACCCGGGTTCGCAGACTGGGCTTTTGAAAGACCATGGCAAGAACCTGGTTTTTCAAAACTGTGCGGAATTTGCCCTGTTTTTGCTCTTGCTTGAGTTTCAAACCTAAGTCAAGCATTTTTTGCAGCTCAACTGCAGAAAAATCCGCGATATCAATAAAATGTTTCATGGAAACTCCCTTCAAATATGGTACAAAATTTAAAAAATCATTCTCGTTTTAATTCCGAGAGATTAAGGGTAACTCGCTCGCCATTGCGCAACGTTTTACCCCGGGTGTAAATATTAATTTGAGCAATACCCAAATAAAAGAAACCACCTGTGACCAGTATGCTGGTAACAAGCAAAAAATTAGCGGTTTGCACTCGTATTTCAGCCAACTGTGTACGTAAATCCTCGAAAATCGACTGGTACTCAGTCAAAACGACTTGCGATTCAAGCAATGCATTTTCAAAGTTCTGGATTTCGCCTGATAATTCAGTGATGTCATCCTGTAAATCTTCAATTCCCCCTTCAGTTTCTCGGATAAAACCCTCGATTTCCAGAAAAGATTCCGGAACATCATTTAAACTTGTCGATACATTTTCGAGACTTGCACCCAGTGGGACTTCGGGTCGGTAATCTGCGCCTAGCAAGGGAATGGCGGCAATGAACCTGAGCGTATTATCAATCAAACCTGCACTTTTTGCTGCAGATGAAAGGGCAGTTTGGGTGTCCAGGATTGTTTCACGCAAATCGCCGCCGATCAATTCGGCAGATGACTCCAATGAGATCGAAATGTTGTCTAAGGTTGTATTGAGGTTATCAAAGGTCCCCATGATAATTTCGAGATTGCCCGCAGCAACAACGAGCGTATCATCAATGATCGTAAGGCCATCATTGGTGTTGGAGAGTATTTGGTCAATAGAATCAAATACTCCAAATACGGTCTGCTGAATTCTGGGTCGATAGTACCAGGTGATGGCGACCCCAATCATCGAGAAAATGATTCCAATGCCCGCGATCAGCATCAAGATGTTCCCTAAACCTCTTTTTTCTGTGTTGTTTTTCATTCATTCCCCTCCCTATCAGGACTTAAAATGGACACCAACAGCCGTTCTTGTAATTCCCACATATAGGCCTCTTCATCGGGTTCTGCATGGTCGTAGCCGATTAAATGCAGCGTCCCATGAATGACTAAGCGGGCGCACTCTTCATGCAGTGCGCGATGGTTTTCCTGAGCCTGTTTTTGTGCCTGTTCCAGCGAAATAATGATATCGCCCAAGTATAACCGGCCCGTTTCTGGGTCAATATAGTCCTGGCTAAAAGAAAGCACATCGGTCGTCTGGTCAATCTGACGATAAGTTTGGTTTAACTGGCGCATTTCTATATCGCCTGTGAATTTCAATGTAAGATCCGAGTTGGGCATGCCTTCAAAATCCAGGGTGGTTTGGATTGCTTTTACGAGCATTTGTTGGTCAGGCGGATTTACTGCAGTTGATTCGATAATTATTTCGATGGCCATTATGCTTGTTTGTTCTCAGAATCAGGTGAAGTGGGTTGTTTACTGTTATTCGTGATTGCCGGGTATTTAACACGTGGGTGGTATGCGCCTTGAAGCGTTTGAAAAAATGATTCTTTAACCACCTGGAGGTCATTTAAAGTCAGGTTTGTGTCATCCAATTGATGGTTTTGGGTATAAAACATAAATACTGTGTCGATCACAGACCTAAGCTCATCCTCATCCTTTGGGCGCTCAGCGCGTGCGCGCGCCTCAGTACCATCGGCTAGCATGAGCAAAGCGGTCTCTTTTGATTGCGGCCGGGGTCCTGGATAGGTAAACAAAGATTTGTCAACATCCTCGGGGTTTTCGGCTTGGTCCAATGCTTTTGAATATTGATAATGGGTGTGCATCGTTCCGTGGTGCTCAGTGATGAAGTCAATCAAGCGATTGGGCAGTCGATATTTCTTGGCCAATTGCACACCATCAGTGACATGGCCAATGATGGTTTGTGCACTAAGTATTGGATCGATATCATCATGAGGATTGACCTCATTCTGAACTTGGTTTTCAATAAAGAAATGGGGATTGCTTGACTTTCCGCAATCGTGATAAATGGCGCCTACGCGGACCAGCAGTCCATTCGCACCAATTGCTTCAGCAGCTTGCTCGGCCAGGTTGGCCACCTGGAGCGAATGTTGATAGCTTCCTGGCATGTTTCTAAGCATTAATTGTAATAAAGGATGATCTGGCCTTGATATATCCAGGAGCTGTAGTGTGGTGGTGATTCCCAGGGTTTGTGAAAAAATGAATTGAAGCAATAAAGTTAAGCTAGC
>JBLRWR010000057.1:0-10537 GCA_047921135.1 Candidatus Brevefilum sp. | reverse complement strand
AGGGTGGTTTTGCCAGAGCCGTTTTCGCCAATGATGGCCACAAAACTGCCCTCACTGATTGACAGATTAATGCCGCGCAAAATCTCTGGCCCAGCCTGATCAATTCCAGGAGGTGTGTAATGAAGGTCTGATATTTGGATTAAAGCGGTCACGGGCTAATCTTATCAGCAAATGCCATTTATTGGAATAATCCGCCATGTGAGGCGCCTCACCCCATGATGACTTCAACTTCGACATCTTTCTGATCCGTATGCAGCGGAATCCTTCCGTCTTCACAGATCTCACCATTGACAAGCACTTGTTTGACACCGCTTTGAACATGGTCTTGGTTTCGCACATGGATGTGATACCCGGTACCCTGATGGTGAAAGGTAAGCTGATAGCCTTCCCAGTCTTTGGGAATACATGGTTTAATTTTGATGTGATCGCCTTGTAATCTGAAACCGAGGATGGCTTCGACGCCAAGGCGGTAAAGCCAGCTGGCCGAACCTGTGTACCATGTCCAGCCGCCCATGCCCAGGTGTTTCGGGGCAGTATACACATCGGCTGCAACGACATAGGGTTCAACCCGATATTGAAGGGCACTATTAATATCTCGGCTGTGGTTGATCGGGTTCAGGTAAGAGAATTGGGTAAATGCTTGATCGCCAAATCCCAGCTTGGTGAGTGCCCATACCGCCCAGATGGCGGCATGGGTATACTGTCCGCCATTTTCCCTCACACCGGGCGGGTAACCTTTGATATAACCCGGATCCTGTGTCCACTGATCGAAGGGCGGTGTAAAGAGCTGGATGATCCGTTCTTCGTTTTGAATAAGGTGTTCTTCCACTGCTTTTAGCGCTTTTTGTTGCCGCTCCTCAGGCGCACCACCGGTCAAAACTGCCCAGGATTGGGGCAGTGAATCGATTTTGCATTCCTTGCTGGATTGAGCCCCCAGGGGGGTGCCATCATCAAAAAATGCACGTAGATACCACTGGCCATCCCAGGCAACCTCGTTAATCTGATCTGCCAGCTGTTGCGCGCGTTGAAGGTGAGAGTCGGCCAGCTCTTTCTCGCCTTTGATGTCGCATAGTTCGGCAAACCGGCGATGGTTTTCGTATAAGAACCAACCCAGCCAAACGCTCTCGCCCTGGCCATCAATTCCCACCCGGTTCATGCCGTCGTTCCAATCACCGCCGCCGATCAACGGCAAACCATGCGGCCCCTGTGTGTCACCACGCTCAAGTGCACGGCGGCAATGCTCAAATAGGGTTTCTGTGTCCTGGCTGGTTTCATAATGACTGTAGCGTTCGTCTTCGCCTTCTTCCAGCGGTTTGCCCAGCTTGAAAGGAACCGCTTCATCTAGGATGCTGACGTCACCGGTGGCTTTTACATAAGCGCTTGTAACATAAACCAGCCATAGAAGATCATCACTGATGCGGGTGCGCACACCTCTGCCTGAAGGGGGATGCCACCAGTGGAGCACATCGCCTGCGTCAAATTGGTGACTTGCTGCTCGTAGAATGTGCTTTCGCGCGATTTCAGGGTCTACCGTCAGTGTGGCAAGGACGTCTTGCAGCTGATCCCGGAAGCCATAAGCCCCGCTGGATTGGTAAAACCCTGTGCGGCCCCAAATACGGCTGGAAAGGCTCTGATAGGGCAGCCAACGGTTGAGGATCAGGTTCATATCTGCAGCTGGCGTTTCCACCTGGAGTGAAGTTAATATTTGATCCCAATGATCGGCCAGTTGTGAAAACCGGTTCTTCAGCGTTTCCGGTTGACTGAAACTCCGTGCTAATTCATAAGCCTCTTGTTCATTCGCACCCTGGCCCAGGACAAAGGTGATTGTTTGGGTTTCTCCGGGTTTAAAATTCATGTGAATTTGAAGTGCTCCGCAAGGGTCTAAACCTGCGTTCACTTTGCCAGCAAGGCCCACTCGCCGTAACCCAGCAGGCAGCTCACGATTTCCTGGCTCACCCAAGAATTCCTGTCGATCGGTTGTAAGACCATGAACTGGCTGATCAGAAGTCATGAAGGCAACTTGCTCAGAAAATTCAGGGCTGTAGGTGTTCCGTGCCAGCAATGAACCGCTTTCGTGGTCAAAACTTGGCACAATGAAATTCCTGGATTGTTCCCGGTTAGGGCTCAGAACCCATTCAACGTAATAGGTCCCGGTGACACGCCTGGGCGCACCGGACACATTGGTCAGCGTAAGCTCAATGATCTTAACCGGAGCATCAGAATCCACAAAGAGTTTTAGCTTTTGTTCGAAGCCCTGATTGATGGACTCGAAAATCGTGTAACCCTGCCCATGCCTGACAAGGTAATTGACTCCTTTTCCAGCAGGAAGCGGGGTTGGAGACCACACATTGCCATTGATTTCATCCCGCAGATAAAGCGATTCACCGGCAGAGTCTACAACCGGGTCGTTGGTCCAGGGCGTTAGCCGATTTTCACCAGCATTGGCTGACCAGGTATACCCACCCCCAGACTCAGTGACCAGGAAACCAAAATTCTCATTGGCAATAACGTTCGCCCATGGTGCCGGTGTGTTTTGGTTGTGTTCTGCAGCATCGTTAGCATAATTCTCAAGCATGATGTGGTATTCCCGGCCATCCGGGGTAAACCCACCTATGCCATTATTGAACAATAGGTCATCTCGAAATTCAACTTGTCTTTCTACAGAAAGATCCTGCTGAGGATTGGTTGGATTGAATGCCGGAAGATGCGGCGTCTTAGACTTGACTGCATTTAGCCAATAGGCAGTATCTCCAATGCTGAGATCAAGAACCATATTGGCGGCCGTCATCAACAAGTTTTGGGCTTTTGTGTCGATCTGACTGGCCGTCAGCACAAACAAACCGCCGCGCTGATTGACCAAATTTTGCGATTCCAAGATATTAATGGCCTGGTAGATGCGATCATTCAATTCGTGGGTATATCCCGCATCTTTTGTGTTGAGGATTACCAGGTCAATCATCAGGCCCATTTTTCGCCAATAATTATGCGCCAGGATCAAATCGAGCAGGTGTTCAACCTCCTCTTTTGTATTGATCTTCGCCAACAGGATCGGATAATCTCCTGAGATACCAAAGGGCCATAAGCCTGATTGGGCCAATTCGTTTTTTGCCAGTAGGGCAGGCTCCGGACGCAATTGCGGTTGAGGGTAGATCACGTACGAAAGCAACCTTTGCATCATTTGCAGCCTGTCACTGCCCAAATCTAAGGCTCGCAAGAGTTTTTCGTTGTGTGATTCTGCTAAAGAAAAGGCATTTTCTATCTTGATCTCGCTTTGGAGGTCTGTGGCCAGCTTTCTGGCCATTTCAGCGTTATCAGAAGCAGTGGTTATGAATGTTATTGTTCTCGATTGGTGGGGATCCAGGGTTATGGTATTCCCAAGCGAAAAAATGGGGTCTAACGTGGTTCCTAACGCACCATCCAGCCCATCCTGGTGGATAACTGCAGCAGGTCGGGTGAGATTGTGGCCTCGGCCGATAAATACCCGCCGATCGGTGGTGAACTCCAGCTCACCTTGATGTTTATCGACAAGAAAATGTGCCATTCCGCGAGGATCTTCTGTAGATGAGCGCAGGCGTCTTTGGAAATGCAACATGTTCAGCTCTCGATCGTAACTGCTCTCGATGAACAGCTTATTGAAAGCAGGATGGCCCCGGTCCATCGCCTGAGGGGCTAAAACAACCTCTCCATAGCTCAGGATACGATAACGCCGTTGGTGATCAGAATGATTGGTGATCGTGACCCGCTGGATGCAGGCATCGTCGTTGGGCATAATTGTGGTTTGCATGGCCGCCCAGGTTTGATGGATGGTTTTCCTGATTTCTACCATGTGTGGAGAAAATAGCACCTGGTAATCCTCAGACTTATCTCCCATCGGCTGTCGGCCAATCGACCAGGCTGTGTGTTCATCAAGATCTTGTAGATAGTACCAAATACCCCAGGCGTCTAAAGTGCCATCTGCGCGCCAACGTGTCAGGGCTAGATCATTCCAGGATAAATATCCGCTGCCTGTTTCCGTTATCAGCATACTTAATCGACCGTTGGAGAGCGTGTGAACAGCGTTGCCTGGCAGATCAGGTTCTGACGACCACGGTGAAACTGAAATGCCGGATGATTTTCCGCCCTCACCCTTCAGCAGCTGATCCTGTTTGGTTTCAACCATTTCTGCATGAGGGATTTGCTCCTGGAGCAGAAGCTCAGTGGTTCGAATGGGAGGGTCTCGATGGACACGATCGATGATGTTCTTTGTGTTAAGAAAATTGGCCAAGGCAATAAAAATCATACCTTGGTGGTGTGCCATGTACGACTTAATGATCGCTTTATCCACACCAATTGGCAGGCGAGCCTTTGTATAATCGATTGATTCATAGAAACCAAAATGACCTAAGGCGCCTTCTTCCTTCAATGATTGAATATTCTCCAGGACTGCTCGGGGATCGACACCAATGGCCATCAAAGAGGCGTAGGGTGTGATGACTAAATCATTGGCCAGCCCTCGTTTTCTCCCTAGACTAGGTACACCAAATCCCCGGTATTGATAATTATCTGCCTGGTCAAACAAATAGTAGCTTGATTCTGAAATACCCCAAGGCACTTTGTTCTGCTTGCCATAATTGATTTGGGCGCGAACAACGCCAAGGCTCGTTTGATCCAGCAAGGTCTCAGGATAGGTGCGGGTGAATAGATTTGGCATCAGGTATTCAAACATACTGCCGTTCCACGAAATCAGCGTCGGAGTCCCTGAAATTGAGGTGAATGGACGGGCTAAGTGAAGCCAATGTGAACGTGGTACCTGATTCTGGGCGATGGCAAACAAGCTCGCTGTTCTTGCCTCTGAAGCCAATAAATCATAATGATTCTGGTCAATACGTCCAGAATCTACCTGATAGCCCAGGTAAAAAACTTCTCTCTGCTCGTCATACAGGAAATCAAACTCCATCCTTTCAAGATGAAACGCAATGCTGTGCAGCAAACCGCTGATTTGATCAAACAATTCTGACAAATTGGTGTTTGATAGCTGCAAATCGCGGATAAATGCCCTGATCCACTTCCTGAGGATAGCGTTTTGTTGTTCTGTAAGTTCTTGATATGTTGGTTCGTCAGGGTTATCAAGAAATGCCCTGAGCTGCTTGATTGTCCCATCACACACATCGTTTAGATCTGATAGGCGGGTTTGCAAAGTGTGTTCCTGGAACCAGCCTTCCAGGACACCCAACAATTCTTCGCTGTTTAAATTATCCAGGAATTCCGGCCGATTTTGCCAGGTTTTTAGCCAGGGAGCTAAGATCTCAGTCTGCTTTTTAATGTTCTCGAGGTGGTTAAAAATACTTTCAGCCCAAAATCGTAAATCCTGAAGAATCTCTGCGGGTACTTGTTCTTTGGAGGCGGCGATTTCTGAGATCAGCGCTTTCATCTCAGATAGCAGTTGTTCTCTGACTTCATCCAGCAAGGAGAGTTGCTGTGCATCGTTTAGATCTGGCTGGGTCAACGCCTGTTGAAGCGTGGTGGTGTGGTTATAAAGCGATTGAACTTGATCCGCCAAGGCTTCTGTTTTGAGTTGTTTGACAATTGTGGCCAATACGCCCATGCTATCGGCTGCGCCCTGGAATAATTCGCTGGGGCAAATGGTGTAATCAGACAATTCTTTGATGGACTGATACAAACCCACCAAGCTAATGGCATAATTGCCGCTGTCAACAGTGGAAACATAGCGGGGTAACAAAGTATCCAAACTGCGCGTGTCATACCAATTCAAAAGATGCCCCCGATATTTTTCCAGCTTGTCCAGAGTCTCAAAGGTATAGGTGACACGGTAGATAAAATCAAATACACCAATGTAGCCAAAATCATGGGCAGCAGCAGTTGAAAGCAGCATCAGGCCGATATTGGTGGGTGAGGTCCGGTGGGCAACGGCTCCTTTGGGGTCCTCTTGATAGTGGTCGGGCGGGAGCCAATGATCTTCAGGGCCAATAAAGCGCTCAAAATACAACCATGTGTAACGGGCAATATTGCGCAATTCGCGCATTTCACGGTCAGTTAATATTTCTTCTTTCTTTTGATCCAGGCCTGTACTGATCCAATAAGCAACTTGGGGAGAGATAACCCAAAGAATAAGCAGAGGGAACGCCACCCAAATTATTGAACGGTTGAAAGTAAACACAAGCATCCCGATGGCCAGGCTGAGGATTGGCCCGCCAATCATGCGCTGCCAGATGGTGGAGATTTTGCGATGTTTACCAAAAATTTTGATCGTATGCGCTGCGGTCTGCCACTGTAACAAGCGTTTTCGGCTGATATAAATTCTGACCAGTGTGCTACCGATTGCGTCGATCATGATCAACGCTTCATAGGGAAGGAAGATTAACCTAAACAGCCACCGAAAAAAGGCTGTGCGCACGTTTGCGAATATATCCCTTTTGGCACCGGTCAGAAAACGCGCTGAAATCGAAGAAATAATGTGGTTGAATAATGGAAATGCTGAGATCAGTAAAATCACCATCGTCCACACCCATGCGTGCTGATTGAAAAATAACCAGCCCAACACAAGGGATATGAGGGTCATCGGCGCCAGCAGACTGCGACGTAAATTATCGATAATTTTCCACAAATTAATCACTGAAAACGGGTTGGGTTCGAAAGCATCACCATCTACAGGAACTTTGTGAAACAGCCAGGGGAAAAGCTGCCAATCGCCTCGTACCCAACGGTGCAAACGATTGACCTGGCTGGCATAATCCGGTGGGTAATCCTCATAAAATATCACATCAGTAACAAGGCCGGCCCTCCCCTGAATACCCTCAAACAGGTCGTGACTGAGCATACTGTTTTGAGGAACTTTATTTTCTAAGCTTCGCTGAAACGCAGCTACATCATAGATGCCTTTACCCACAAAGATGCCTTCATCAAATAAATCCTGATACACATCCGAGACTGCGCGGGTGTAAAGGTCCAACCCCAGGTCACCGGCATAGATCTTGGTAAAAAAAGATTTGTTCACGCTAGTTGGTTTAACTTCGGTGCGCGGTTGCAAGATGGTGTAGCCACGAAGCACCTTCGCAGTTTGCCCATCAAATTTGGCTTGATTGAGGGGGTGTGCCATGGTGGCGATCAATGACTTAGCGCTGCCGCGAGGCAAGACGGTATCGGCATCCAGTGTAATCACATAGCGAATGTTCCGCATGAAGTTGATATCACCGATAATGGTGTCAAAGCTATCCAAAAAACCTTCCAACAAAAAACGATTGAAGTCTGCCAGCTTTCCCCGTTTGCGTTCCCAGCCCATCCACACATCCTCATGGGGGTTCCATTGGCGAAGGCGATGAAATAGATAAAATGGCCGCCGCCCATCATCACTTAAATAGGTTTTATTCAGCGCATTTATCCCATCAATTGCCACCTGAATGCATTCCTGGTCTTCAGGCATATTCTCCTGAGGTGCGTCGCCAAAATCCGTCAGCAGGACAAATCCAATATTTTTGTCCTTATTAGATAGGTAATGCAACTCAATTTGTTGTAGCAAGAATTCCAGCTCATCACAGTGGCTAAAAATCGCGGGAATAACAACCACTGATCTGAATTGCCGGGGCACTGCTTTTCTGAAATCCATTTTGGGCAAGGTTTTAGGCGGCAGTGTTGTTGTCAACAGCGTGTTAACCAAATTAACTGCGACACTTGAAGCAGGTATCAGACTGGCCAACCCAATCAAGACCCAGTGCCAGGTGATGGAGATGACCACACGGCTAAATACCACCATGCCCAAAGTAGCCAGGATTGTGATCAGGGTAATTGAGCCAAGATAAAACGAGGCGTTGTGTGCAAAAAAGAACGACTTCAGTTTGTCTGAATAATTCGCTTTGTAATCAATCCTTTGTTTTAATTTATCTTCACCCTCATCTAGCAGGTAAAAGCCCACATGACGTGTGTGTTCCTGATCCTTAGGACTGTTGATCGCCAGTTCAACTGCGATCTGGGCAACTTCCACCTCATTGAATGCCGAATGTTCAGCGAAATACTCAATTTTATTCCGGTATAAATCACGTGTTTCAAAATCCATCCCGGCATAGGTACCACTCGGATCTTCCCTCAGTTTCTTATCGACTTGGGAGTGCGCTTCAAAAAATTTTAGCCAGTTCAACCTGTCAAAGAAAAGCAAGGTGCGCAATGAACGGGCGATGATTTCGTCTGATGAAATATTCGAAAATTCCAAGCCCCTGACCAGTCCCACTGGCTGAACATCTCCAACCAGATCATAAATTGAGTCTGACAACGCCTCTACCAATACCAGCCTGAGCATTAATGGCAAAGCCCACAATTCGCTCATGTGCAGATCAATATGCTTTTGGAAAGCACTCAGAAATTGGTCTAAATTCCCCAGTACTAGTTCAATTTCAAAATATTTGACCAAATATTTCGCAATGTGATAGATTCGCGGGAGGTTGCTCCTATCCTTTACCGATGGCAACTTATTGAAGTACTCCTCTGGCAAATCGTCACGAATGATTTCAATGGCCTTTTGAATAACGAAATAATTATCTAAAAACCATTCCACGCCACTGGAGGCCAATTTTTTCTTATCCGAATATTTCGTCAGCTTGCTGTAGGCATTTTCTAAATTTTTCAGGTGTTTAGCAGTATTTTCAATGATTGAATAATCATCCGATTCAGGATTTGTTTCTCCTAAGTCTGCGACAATTTTTTCAATAAATTCGTTAAATGGCAAATCTACAACCGACTTCATATCAGAAACATCCTGCATGCTTTAATGTCCCTTCGTTTGTTCAGCGTGTAATTCTGCTAAGGATTTCTCAAACTCATCTTTTGAAAGGTCCTGCATTATGATCAGTGGGGTGGTTCCAAAGGCAATGAAATTTAACGGAATTTTGCCATATGGCCAGCAGCTGTCACCAGAGGAGCCATGAGCGCTTAACAAAACAAGGTCAATCCCTTCACGTTCTATGATTTTGTGCAGTGTAAAAGTAGCTTTGTGTGAGCGCTCAATGATTGTTTCAATTTTTTCAATATTGAGCTGTTCAACCAGGGCAGAAAGATATTTTTGAGTTTCTTTTTCGTTGATGGTGTTCAAGCGCTCAATCACTGCTTCTTCTTCCTCACTCAATGGCGTTTGACATGGAAGATGAGGTACTTCAACGATGTGACTGAGAAACACGGTAGAGTTTTGTTCTGAAGAAATCGATTCTGCCAAGGGCAAGGTGCATTCAGCCCGTTTTGACCCATCCAAAGGAACCATTATCCTCTCATAGGTCAAACCCTCCAGCTTATCATGTGGGTCTTGGTATGCCCTGACGATCATGACGGGCATTTTTGCGCGCAGCAGGACTTTTTGGACCGTACTGTTGATGTTCCATTCGGAAATACCACTGCTGCCATGGCTTGACATCACAATCATCTGGACATGATTATCATGTGCAAACTCAATAATCTGCTGGGCAGGCTTGCCCTCAACAATTTGCACCTCACTTTCGATATTGATTTCGGAAAGGCGGTCTTGCAGTGATTTCATGTAAGATTCGGCTTCAGTTTTCCGAATTTGCCAATCCAAGGGGTTAACTAAATCATGAGACACGGCACTTTCTTCATGATACAAGACCCGCAGCAAGGTTAATTTTGAGCCAAAGGCGTTGGTCAACGAAACCGCGTGGGGTAAAACCCGTTCCGCTAAGGCAGATCCATCCATTGGCAATAAGATATGCTCTAACATGATCGCAAACTCCTAACCTGTTAATTAAAATAATCAGAACAAAAACAAATCTTCATAATCTGTGCACATCTCCTAGTGTATCACTATGTCAATACGCTAATTCTCTTATATAAACCGACTATTGATTGCTGATTAACTTATATCATGACTTTGCTTTAAGTTGGTAGAGTTTGGGATTCGTTGGAGAATGCATATCGGATAGCTTAAAAACCTGTATGTAAACGGATAACTGGCCTGATTTGTGGGTATATATTTGGCTTTCATGAATTAACAACTAGTATTATTTGAGGTATCCATTACTAACCAGTGTTATAATACACAAATTAGAGCATGCAAAACCCCAGTATGATCTATCGTGTTGATCACCATCTTTCATCTTTTATTTGTTAATGCTTCTCACGATTGTTGAGTAAAAAGACCATGACCACGGGCACTCAAAACAACCAAGCCGAACAATTAACCCACAAGAAATACCAAGTCTATTTCCAGAATTCACCGATCGGAATCGCGATTTTGGATGAACAGGGCAACTTTGTTGAAACCAATCCTGCTTTTGTCGATCATTTAGAATCCCACAATCGTCAAGTTGTTAATTGTCACTATACCGAGGTTGTAGAGGGGCAGATGGGCGAAAAGCTGCGCTCTTTATTTGAAATACTCATCAAGAATAAATTGCCTTATGCTAAGGACGTATTATCGATCAAGACGAGCGGAGATAATCACAGGATTTTTGAGGTAACCCTCTCAAAATTCTATGATACAGGTGATCAGTCCTTTAAAACGATGCTGTTTTCAGAGGATATCACCCAACAAAAAGACACC
>JBLRWR010000056.1:0-10551 GCA_047921135.1 Candidatus Brevefilum sp. | reverse complement strand
GTTGTAATTGGCTGTCACTACACACAATTCCCCCGTAACTCACGCTTCCAGCAATATTCTGTCACGTGGGTGACTGCGTCACCACACGTGACCTACGAAAAACCACGAAAGACACCAGATAATTTAGACCACTTCCTAATACCTGATTCCCAATACCTGATTCCCATCCCCCCTACAACACCTGGACTTGCGACCCCTGCGCGGTCTTTTCCACCTCGATCCGGGTGGGGAAGGCTTCCTTCAACTCATCCAGATGGGTGATGACCAAAATCTTCTCAAAATCATCCCGCACCAGGTTGATGGCCTCCACCAGGCGCTGCAAGCCCTGGGCGTCCTGGCTGCTAAAGCCCTCATCGATCACCAGCGTCTGCAAGCGGGCGCCGGCCCGGCGCGCCAACACCTGCGACAGGGCCAACCGGATGGAGAAATTCACCCGGAAGGCCTCGCCCCCGGAGAACATCTCGTAATCCCGCTGGCCTACACTATCGCTGATCACCATATCCAGCGTCTCTTTGCGGTCTTCCCGGCTGGCGTCCTTATACTCACGCTGGGTGACAAAATTGAAGGACATGCGCCCGTTACTCAGCCGTGAGAGCAGCATATTGGTGGATTGTTCAATCTCGGGCAAAGCCTGCTCGATCAACAAGGCCGGGATGCCGTCCTTGCCAAAGGCGCGCTCCAGCTGTTTAAGATCGGCGATGTGCTGGGTCATGCCCTCCCGTTCCTCCAGCAGAGCGGCCTTGCGCGTTTTGAGGCTATCCAACACGACCACATCCTGGGTGGCCATGCCGACTTCTTTGCGCAGCAGGTTTTCCTGCTCCTGCACATCGTGCAGGTCGGCTTCGGCCTCGCCCAAATCGGGCAGGTCAGCCTCTGCGGCAGCATAGGCTGCAGCAGCCTCGTCATAAGCCGCGGTCATAGCAGCCAGGTCTTTCTCCAGGTCGGTCACCTGGACCGCCAACCCTTCAATTTCCCGCTCGATCTGCCCCAGGGCAGCCCGGGCTTGCGCCAATTGCTGGATCTGCGCCTGTGCCTCCCGGCCGGCGCTCTCAGCCTGGCGCAATTGCTCGTGCGCCGCAAGGTCATAGCCCAGGGCAGCCAGTTCGGCATCGATCTCTGCCAGCCGGGCTCGTGCGTCAGGGGCAAAGGCACCTGCCTCCAGGGCGATGCGGATCTCTGCCAGGCGCGGTTGGCTGTTTTCTTCCCAGGCCACGCGCTGTGCCTCCAAATTCCTCATCTGGAGCTGGATCGAATCCGCCTGCCGGGTGGCGGCGCGCAAACCGCCCTCCACACCATTGAGATCCGCCAACTGCGCGCCGATCTGGTTGAGCGCGCCTTCATAATCAACCAAAAGCTGTTTGTTAGCGCGAAATCGGTCACCTAACTGAACGCCCGCTTGCTGCAGGCGGTCAATCAGCGCCGCACGCTCATCAGCACTGAGGGGTTGCCCACACAAAGGGCAATCCACGCCTTCAGCAGCCTTTAGCTGATCAATGCGCGCTTTGAGCTCGTCCATTTCGTCCTTCAGGCGCGGGTTTTCCGCCTTGGCTTCAGCCTGTTGGGCTTGCAAGCGCGCGACCTCCTCCTGCAGGGCGTCCCGCTGTTCCAGCTTGCGCTGTGCCTCACCGATCTGCTCCTGGGCAGCAGCCAACTGTGCCGTCAGCCCTTCAACCGCTGAAAGCGCTTCCTGCAAGGCAGCGTGCTGTTCCTCCAGTGTGGAGCGCGCTTCCTTCAGACGGGCTTCTTCTGCCCGGACGATGCCCAAAGGTTCCTGCCGGAGGGCTTCACGCTGCCGGAACTGTTCAGCGATCACCTCCATGGCATCCAGGGCGGTATGGGCTGCCTGCCAATCGCGGTAGGCGCCCTCAATTTCCTCGGCCGATGCTAAAACCTGGTCATAAACCGCCTTCTCCTCACGGCGGGCAGCCAGCGTTTCCTGCACCCGGTCCCGGTTGCGGGTGGTGTTCTCCATTTGGGTTTGATAGGTGTTCAGCAGTTTGGCTTGCTCGTCCAGCGCGGCGCGCATCCGGCGCACATTTTCCAGAATCGCCGCCCGTTCCAGGCGCTGTTTGGTCAGCGCGTCCAGCCGGGTTTCCAGGTCCGTCAGGCGTTCAACGCGCTGGGGTTCCTGATCCAGTTCGCTTTGGAGCTCGTTCAGGCGCCCCACCAGGACTTCAACATCTCTCTCCATATCCCGGCGGCGCTGGCTGGCTGCTTCACGGTAAGTTTCCCAAATTTCAAGGCCCAGGATATTACCCAGGATGCGCTTGCGGTCTGCCGGTCGGGCAGTGGCAAACTGGTCAGCCTTGCCCTGTAAAAAGAAGGAGGCATTGGTGAAGGTGTCAAAATTCATCCGCAAAGTTGTCTCGATCTTGTTGTCCGTTTCACGCAGCGTGCGCTCGGTGAGGGGCTTCCAGCGCCCTTCCTCACCGGTCTGGGACCAGATAAAAAACTCCACCGTGGTGGTCTTGCCACGTGGGTTGACTCTTTGTACCCGGTAGCGGTCGCCCTCATAATCGAAATCGAGGGTCACCTGGGCAGCCTTCACCGACGGGTCGGAGTTGATCACCGATTCATCGCGCTTGCGCGCCTGCCCAAACAACGCCCAGGTGATGGCATCCAGCAGGGCGGACTTACCCGCGCCATTGTGGCCTGAGATGCAAGCCAGGCTAAAGGTGGTGAAGTCCAGCTCTACGGGCTGGCGATAAGACAGAAAGCCTTCAATGCTTAATTTTACGGGGATCATCTCAAAAACCTAATTCATCTAAAATATCGGTGTCGCTGCGTTTGACTGCCTTACCCACCAGGGCCTCCCAAAAGGCATCGTCATAGCGACGAGAGCGGACCACAATCGGCATCGGCACGCCCCACCCCAGCATGAGCACCTCTTCCTTGGGCTGGAGCCGGGCCAGCATGCCCCGCAAGGCCTCACGCCCGGCCAGGCCGGTCAGGACCGCGTGGATATCATCGGCGTCGCCCAGCCAGCCGGTAATGCGGGTCCCCAGTTGCGACATGACCTCGTCGTAGATCTGCGAGGGGCGCTGGTCGATGATCAGCAGGGTGACATAATACTTGCGCATCTCGCGAGCGATGGTGCTGAAGGTGGTCTGCGCCGCCATCTCACGGTTGAGGAGCTTATGCGCCTCCTCCACCACGATCACCAATGGACGCGGCTCCTCGGCCCCCTGACGCCCGCTGCGGAAATTATTGGTACGTTTTTCCCACACATGGCGGATGCGCCGGGTGAGCAGGTTCGAGACAAACAGATAATCCAGGTCGCTCTCGTGGTCGCCAAAAGAGAGCACAATATGGTGGCCATGGTCGAGGTTCTCGATCATTTGGTTGAGAGCATTTCCGGCCGGCGTTTCAACGATGTAACTGGCGTTGAACAATCGGCGCAGCTTGGAGTGTAAGGCTTCGGCAGCCCCTGAATGCACCCCGGCCCCATTCGCCCAGGCTTCCACACTATCCGGTGCTGGAACCCGATTGCCTTCCTCGTTCGTTACATAAGCATGCACCCGCATGTGCTTGAATGCATGAAACCAACCCTCCCGGAAAGACGATCGTAAGGCCTCCAGGGTGGTGGAGGTCGTCTCGCGCAGGTTCAATTCCTGCGCGAGCATCAGGATATCCTCCGGGGTAATATCCGCTTCGGCGATCTCCAGGTGATAATCCGGTTGCATGCCGCGGATGGTCGCCCCCCGGCCCAACCCAACCATGCGCACCTTGGCGGGGAACTTGCCCTTCAAGCCGGGCACACGGGCGCCGGTATCTGAGGCGGTGTCATCCGGCCCATATTCGTTGTGCATGTCAAAGATCAACACGGCGGTGCGGTCGCGTTTGATCAATCCGGCCAAAATCACCCGCGCCAAAAACGATTTACCTGACCCGGTGGCGCCGAAGATGCCCGCCGACCGCTGGACGAGCTTATCCAGGTTGACGCACACGGGATGCCCCTGCTCAAGGGTGTCGCCGATGCGGAAGAAGCCTCCCTTGCCCTCGGTCCCGAAGATTTCGGCGATATCCCCGGCCCGCGCCAGGCGCACCTCAGCGTGATGCTCAGGCACGGTTTTAACCGGCTCAGGGCGCACCTGTTCATCCAGCACCTGCTGGAACCAGGCATCATAGGCAGGACTGTCCGGTTCAGGCCCCTGCTCCATCATCAACGCAGCCATGATTTCAATATTGGTGAACAGCGTCTGCCCATGCAGTAATTTGGCCATGTGGGGCGAGAGGCGGGTCTGCCCCCCCTCATCGGCAAAGCGCGGGTCGGTGGCGCCCAATTGGATATCGGTGACCAGGCCGTAAAACAGCCAGCCGCCGCTCTCGATCACCACAAAAGCCCCCTCCTGGATGCGCTGGGCAGGTACCGTCAGGCGCGCCTGCAGGTTGGCCTTCAGCCCGCCGCCCACAATATAGCCGATGGGGGCGTGTTCGAGGTTCAAGTTGTCGTCTGTCAGATGGTCCATGGTGTGTTACCCGTCTCTATCCCAATTTCTGGATGTTTAGATTTCACCTGCTGCGCCCAAAAGGTCCATCAAACCCTGGTAGTCATCCCGCAGGGTGGCAATCAGGTGCCCCAAGGCATCCTGGTACCAGCGGGGATGCCCGGCCTGATCCTGGGCAGCTTTGGCGGCCATCAAATGCGCCGCCAGAAGTTCCTCCACCGGCTTATCCCGGTCGCGCAGGATGTGGCGAAAATAGCCGTAACCTGCCCCGGTGAAGCGTACAATCTCTTGTGACGAGCACAGGTAAATTGCATCCAGGCTGAGCGGCGGGCGCGGCGGTAACAGGTGGTAGATGCGCCCTTCCGCCTCGTACCCGACCGCCAGAACGCCGATCTCAACCGGCACGTTCCGGTTTTCGCGGTTATCGCGCAGCACCTCTTCCGGCACATCCTCGGCGGTGATCAACTGGCGCACCAGCCCGTCATCATCGATGTGGATGTCGTAGATCAGCCCATACACCTGGTGCTCCGCCCCCAGGGGCACCCGCACCAGGGCGCCAAAGCTGGGCGCATTCAACTGGTTCACCCGGCAGCCAACCACAAACCCGGTCGTCCCGGATCGCAACAACCTTCCAATCTCGATTTCACTCATCCCTGGTACCTCGTTTTCTGGGTGGAAAGGTCTTTGTGATATTGTTTGTTTGATTTCTCATCAACGGGGACCTGGCGTTGAAGCAAGGCCGCTACGATCAGCTCCTCCACATGCTCGCTTTCCTGCAGGGTCACCAGCGCTTCTTCATGTGCCCGGTGGAGGATATAGGGGTACGGGCGAGTGCCCAGCATGGCGGCCTGCTCCACCAGCACTCCCTGGAGCACCCCAAGGGTCGCTTTATCCCTGGCCACCCAGGCCGGGATCTCAACCCGGGCCAGGTGGGGCCGGCCAGGGCGGCCAACATTGACATAAAAGAAATGCAGCGCCAGGTCACCGCTGAAATGGCGGGCCATTTCGGACTGGATCGCAAACACTGCAGAGCGAGCCCCAGGCTGGCCTAGCAGGGGGGAGAGCAACGCCGCATCACTCACCCCGGCAAAGCGCCTCCCGCGCTGTTGATAAGCGCTAAGGTCATCATCTCCAAGCCCAGCCAGTTCCAATAAGCGCGCAATCAGGTCACCCCCGGGCTTGTCGACATAGCCCGCGGTGATCAATTGGCGCTGACGCAGTTCGTCCAGCACGCCCAGGTAACGATCCAGGGCCTGGGCAAAGCCTCCCGCATCCTGCGGCTCACGATACAGCTCCAGCGGGCCATCGGTCATCGAAACGGCAGGGTGAACCAGGTCGCGGGCCAGTTCAGCCAGGGCTTCCCGCTCGCGCAGGTCACGCTTGAGCGCCACCACTCCCTCTGAGATCGTCCCCCCGCTGGGGAGGAAGACCGCATCATAATCTAAAAGCTGGCTGCGGGTGAGAATTCGTGGGGCTTCCCCCGACCCTCGTACCATGCCGACCACGGCCACGTTGATCACGCAAAACTTTACCCGGGCATGCCGGCTGGGATTGATCTGCGAGCCATCGGCAGCCAAAACGGTAAAGGTCTCCGGTAAAGCGGGGGGGGTGAAAGCCGAATTCAACGGCTCATCTACCGGCACTGCACACCGCAAGCGCGGCACCAGCTCTGCCGCCCGATCCACCCGTGCACGCAGCGCATCCAGCTGGTGCGCATAATCCGCTAACAGATCCGTGACCTCCTTGTGGCGGAGACTGATCTTCTCCTCGTGCGCTTTGGCCTGGGCGCTGAAGGTGCTGAGCTTATTTTGAATGTCAATCAGGTTAACGGGCATGTTGACCTTATCAGATCTGGAACATTTGTTTTAGAATTGTACAATAGCTTACCAGCGCTGGCAAGCCATAGCCCAATTATAACGGGCGTTTACCAAAGTCAATGCCGCATGATCCATCTTTACAAGCTATTCAAATTGACATCACAAGCCCTAAAGGATATACTAATGTCACAATTAAACAATAACCTTCGGGGCAGGGTGCGGGTCTGGCGACCCAATTCCCGATCGGTGGTACTCCCAACTATGGGATAGCCCACGAGCGCTATCCAGGCGCATGAACCGGTGGAAATCCGGTGCCGGCGGTGACAGTCCGAATGAAAGAAGGTCAAACCATCCCTTGGATGTTAACCCATGCCCCGTAAATAATTACCGGGGCATTTTTTATGAAGATGAAAAGCCTGCAAGCAGAAACCACCCAAAAAACCAGTCCCTTCACGCGCCTGGCCTACCTGCTGATATCCCTCTCAGCAGGGATTTTGCTCTGGCACTTACTGACCATTGTGCTGGGTCTACCAGCATTCATCCTGCCAGGCCCGGGCCAGGTGTGGCGCCGTTTCCTGCAATCCCTGGCGGATGGCCAGCTGCAACGGCACACCCTGGTGACCCTGGGCGAGGTCTTGGCCGGGCTGTTCATCGGCGGTTTTGCCGCCACCTGCCTGGGGTACCTGCTGGCCAAATCCGCCACCCTGGAAAAACTGCTCTCACCCTACCTGGTCGCCAGCCAATCCCTGCCGGTGGTGGCCATCGCACCGCTGCTGGTAATCTGGTTTGGCCCGGGCATCCTCTCAAAGATCATCGTCTGCGCCTTGACGGTCTTCTTCCCCATTTTGATCAACACCGTGGTCGGGCTGCGGGAAGTGCCCCAGGACCTGCGTGACCTGATGCGCACCCTCAAGGCCAGCCCCCTGCAAACCTTCAGGAAACTGGAAGTTCCGGCGGCACTGCCCATCTACATGGGCGGGATGCGGGTGGGCGCAACCCTGGCTGTGATCGGCGCGGTGGTGGGTGAGCTGGTTGGTGCTGATCGCGGCTTGGGGTTCCTGATTAACGTCGGCCGCGGGCAGTATGACACCGCCCTGGTATTTGTGGCCATCTTCACCCTGATCTTAAAAGCCATGGCCTTATACGGCCTGGTTTTGCTGATTGAAAGGCAGTTCTTATCGTGGCAATCCTGGCGCCAGGAAGCCGGATGAGTATGACATTTGTTGAAGGAGAGAAACTTGATGAACGCTAAACCACGAAAACTATTGATAGCCCTGGTCTTGATCTTAATCCCGATCCTAACCGCCTGCCAAAGCGTCAGCCCACCCGAGGAGGCTGGACCCGTCCCTACCCGGCTGACCCTGGGCTTTATTCCCAATATCCAGTTTGCTCCGATTTACGTGGCCATTGAGAAGGGATATTTTCTTGAGGCGGGTTTTGACGTGCAGCTGGAATACGGCAACGAGGCGGACGCGGTTGCCCTGATCGGCGCAGGCGAACAAACCTTTGCCATTGCCAGCGGAGAGCAGATCCTCCTGGCGCGTGCCCAGGGGCTGCCCGTGACCTATGTCGCCGCCTGGTATGGGGAATACCCGGTCGGTGTGGTCTCGTTAAGCGAACACAGAATCCGGGTGCCGGAGAACCTTAACGGGGTGACTGTCGGCCTGCCCGGCTTGTATGGCGCCAGTTACATCGGCTTTATCGCCCTGCTGGAGGCCGGCGGCCTGACGGAAGATGATGTCACCATGCTGTCAATCGGTTTTAACCAGGTTGAGGCCATCGTCACCGAGCAGGTTGATTCGGCGGTCATTTACCTGGCCAACGAGCCCGTGGTCCTGCGCTACCAAGGTTACGAGGTCGACGTGGTGCGGGTTGCGGATTACATGCAGCTGGTCTCCAATGGCTTAGTGACCAATGAAGACATGCTCGAAAACCACCCCGAAAGGGTGAGTGCCTTCATTGCCGCCATGTTACAGGGCCTGGACGATACGGTCAATAATCCGATTGAAGCTTACGAGATCAGCAAAATTTACGTAGAAAATCTGGCCGACGCAGATACAGACTTGCAGCGCCAGGTCCTGGCCGAGTCAATTGCCCTGTGGCAAACAGATCCCCTGGGCTACACCGAACCCTCAGGGTGGATCAACATGCAGCAGGTGCTGCTCAGGATGGGGTTGCTGAACGAGACCCAGGATTTAGATAAGGCGTTTACCAATGCCCTCCTCCCCTAAACCCGCCCTCCAGGTTGAAAACCTGGGCGTGACCTTCCGTGATGCCAGCGGCGTGGTGCATGCCCTCCACGACCTGACCTTCAGCATCCCGCCCAATGGCTTCCTCTCCCTGATCGGGCCTTCAGGGAGCGGTAAGAGCACGCTGCTAAGGGTCCTGGCCGGGCTTTTCCCGCCCACCGAAGGTGAAGTGCGCTACCAGGCCGATCAGCCCAAAATCGGTATGGTGTTCCAGTCCGCCAACCTGATGCCCTGGCGGCGGGTGATCGACAACATCAGCCTGCCATTGGAACTAAAGGGTTTGCCCCGCCACAAAATTTCAGCGCGCGCCCAGGATTTGATCCACCTGGTTGGGCTGGAGGGCTTTGAGCGTGCCTACCCGCGCGATCTCTCGGGCGGGATGGCCCAGCGAGTGGCGATTGCCCGCGCGCTGATGCAGGACCCGGATATCCTCCTGCTGGACGAGCCCTTCGGCGCCCTGGACGCCCTCACCCGGGAACGGATGGGGGACGAACTGCTGCATATCTGGCATGCCCGCAAAAAGACCGTCATCATGGTCACCCATTCGATTGGGGAGGCGGTCTACCTTTCGGACCAGGTCCTGGCGCTCTCCCCACGGCCCGGGACCATCGTCCTGGATCTGCCGGTTAGCCTGCCGCGTCCGCGCAAACCTGAAATGCGCTACAGCGATGCCTTCGGCGACCTGACACACACCCTGCGCGACACCCTCCAGGAAGATCATGTTCAGGCGGGCTAAAAAATCCCGTATGATCAACGGGCCAAGGCCCCGAAAAACAAGATTTGCATGGTGATCTGGGCAATGACAGGTAAATAACCAGGTATTCAACCCTAAAAAGGAATAAATTCGTTCACAAGGGTATTAAGCACCCCCACCGTTGCTCCCTTCCCGGGAGCGGTTTGTGAATAATAAGATCATGGTCCCCAGTCCGAACAGGGCGGCGACAAACAATACCAGCATCATCGCGTAACCGCCATAGCGCTCAAATACCTGTCCGAGGATCATTGGCAAAGACATCATCCCCAGGCTTGAGCCCAGGAAGAGCAGGCCGGTCACCCTGCCGGTCATGTTCACCCGGGTTTTGGCAAAGGATAACAAGGTGGGGAAGAGGATCGAAATTGCCAAACCCACGCCGGCTGTACCCATCCACATCATCACCGAGCGGGTCGGCCAAACCAGGAACAACGCCAAAACCAGGGTCAATAAGGCAAAATTGAACAATGCCATCACACCCGGGGTGACCTTTTTTGAAATCGGGATAGACGCCAGCCGGCCCAGGGTCAGTCCAGCCCAAAATAGCGCAGTGATCATTGAAGCTGTAGACACATCCCCAATGCCAAAATCTGAGACATAGGTAAAAATCCACCCGCTAAAACCAATTTGCACCCCCACAGCAAAAAAGATGGCCAGCATCAACATTACCACCACAACGACACCAGCCTGCTCCACTTTCCCTTCCGTCTCAGCCTCAGCGGAATTTTCAGGCGATGGGATGGAAAATAAACCCAATAATCCAGGCAAAAACAGCACCATCAAAGCCCAGATGGCCCAGGTCAGGCCCCCGCCCGTCCAACCCAG
Organism: Candidatus Brevefilum sp.; assembly: GCA_047921135.1. GTDB lineage: Bacteria > Chloroflexota > Anaerolineae > Anaerolineales > Anaerolineaceae > Brevifilum. The sequence continues at coordinate 461 of JBLRWR010000056.1, read as the reverse complement.
CACAGTCGCAATAATCAACGGCGCAGAAAATGCACCAATCCCAAAGATAAAATGGAGGGTATTCAGGTAAGGCCCCACATGGGATTGAAAAATCCACACCAAGTTAAGGTTTGCACCCACATCAATGGTCCCCAGTCCCAGGCCAAAGAAAAACAGCACGACCAGCAGGCCGTAAAACCAGGGGATCAGTGGAACCAGGAAACCCGATACCATCATTAATACTAAGGACAAACCCATCAGGGAGTGGCTTTTAAGCCGATCATACAACACACCCCCGCCCAAAGAACCCACCAGGTAACCCAGGTTCTGAGCGGTGAAAGCTAACCCCATTTGCCCCACAGAGATATTGACCTGCTCAGCCAAAAATGGCAGCAACGGCCCGAGCATTGAAATGCCAATCCCCACAGGAATATACACAACTGCATAGACCAGAAACCGCCGCCCATCAAGTGGGTTCAGGT
>JBLRWR010000055.1:0-10595 GCA_047921135.1 Candidatus Brevefilum sp. | reverse complement strand
CTCCTGTTTTTGTGAATTGATATCGTGTAAACAGACCTGATTTTAATAAAATTGCAAACTAACACTCAACAGCAATGGTACGAAAGCTTATCGTTTACCACTTTGGGTGAGAGCGAATCATCCTACAATTGGGTGAACTGATCAACTTTCAAAACAAAAATTGTCGCCCGCTTCTCCTTTTCTTGCTGCGGCTTCTTACAATTCTCGCGAATCACCTGCAAGGCGGTCTCAACCTGTTCATCCTCAACCCCAATTAAAAGCGTGCTGCGTCCACTGCGTAAAAATCCACCCGTGGAGGCGATAAAAGTTACTCTGAAATCCTTTTTTGTGAGCGCTTTTGAAACAGCGTCATTATCTTCATCTTTAATAATCGCAATGATCAGTTTCATCGTTAAAATTCCTCGTAATGGTCAACGTCTAAGAAAAAAATATTTGCCCCCCCAATCGTTACGGGCGTAGGCGCCGGCATCGGGAGGGGTGAATTTTCCATGGGGACGGCAATAAAGGCCACCCGCTGACGGCAATTTTTATTGAGGATGGCAATGGCCTCTTCTTTGCGAACATCGTCCACACCGACCATCAAGGTAGCATTTTTCCGCCCCAGGAAACCCCCTACGCTTGGCAAGCGAGTGACGGTAAACCCGCCATCCGTCAGGGAATCAATGGCCAAATCAGCATCCTGGCCTTGAACGACCACAATCAGCAGTTGATATGCCTGTGTTTGTGAGTTTTTCTCTTCTTGCATGAGTGTTTCCTGTAAATTAATTGCTGGACAACGCCATACACAGTTGACACTAGTATACCTTAAGTTGAATTTTTGCAATTGTGCAATTTTTGGCTGTGATACAAAGCGAAGGATGAAAACATAGCAGTGGTTATCCCACATCAATCAAACTCATCGATCACCCGCTCTTCCAGTGTTGAAAGGTCTACTGCTGCCTCCGGGTCAACCCTGCCGCACACCGAGATACCGGCCAGCCTGACGGTGTTGGGGTCGCCGGAGACCAATGGATGCCACCAGGCCAGGTCGCGTCCCTCCGCCACCCGCCGATACGCGCAGGATTCAGGCAGCCAATACAACGCAGGTACCTGGTCTGCCGTCAACGAAAGGCAATCCGGTACCTCTTGCGTCCGGTGGGCATAATCCATACAGCGACAGGTCGCCAGTTCCAGCAAACGGCAGGCCACGTCGGTAAAATATACCTCACCGCTATCCTCATCTTCAATCTTATGCACACAACATTTGCCGCAGCCGTCGCATAACGCTTCCCACTCCTCTGTAGACATTTCAGCTAAAGTTTTTGACTGCCAAAATTTTGAGTCCATACACACCTATCGCAATATAAATGGTTTCGATTTGATCATCCCAGCTCGTCCATACTCTTTGATCGTTTCTTTTATAGCATAAGTGATGTGTGATGTAAAGCAACCTGGGCTGCCAGGCTGGCGTGAATTGTCATTAGAGCAACTTCAAGTTATACTAATTAAAGATGATGTTAAGAAATAATCTTTAGCGCTATTTATATGAATAACACCAACAACAGGAGATGGATATGACAGAAGCACCCTTCACCCCAGTCGATATCAACCAGGCCACCCTGATTGAGCTGACCATCATTCGCGGCATTGGGCCGGGGCTGGCCGGGCGGATCGTTGATCACCGGCCCTACGAAACTATCGAGGATTTAGTGCGCGTGCCCGGGATCAACCAAATCAAGCTGCTGGCCTTAAGGCCTTTCATCACCCTCGAAGAAAAGAAAGCAAAACCTGCATCACGCAAAACCGCCCCCAAACCGCAAACAGACCCGGCAGTCCCCTCGTCAAACCTCGGCGAAACGGAGACTTTTGTCTTCCTAGAGAACCGCGACGAACGCCAGGATGCTCTGCTGATCATCTTCGGCGGTTTCATCCTTGGGTTGCTCATCCTCATGCTTCGCCGCTCACGCCGGTAAAACCATCGGTGGCAATTAACCCGAAATAATCCATCACATCGGCTCAGTTTATACCCTGGGCGATCATGTGGACCCATCTTTTATCGGAAAAGCCCTCACCTTTGATGCCACAGGTTAAGCCTCCACACTGGTTCTTATGGGTATGCTTGCTTCTTTCTCTCCTCCTGGCAGCCTGTCAGACCCCAAACGCTACCCTAACCCCATCTCCGGCCGCGCCCTCACCCACGAAGGACGCTAAGCCATTCCTGACCCTCACAGCGACCAGCATACCGACCGCCACCCTGGCCTCTTCACCAACCCTCCCCACCCCATACACGACTGAAGACGCACAACCCTCCCCCCTGCCCAGTGAAACCCCTGGCCGCAGGGTGATCCTCATGGCCGTGGGCGACATCATGCTGGGCAGGACCATCGGCGAGATGATCGAAGCCAACAGCTCCCAGGCGCCTTTTCTTGATGTAGCAGACACACTCCGCTCAGCAGACATCACCGTCGGCAACCTGGAATGCCCCATCTCCGATCGCGGTGAGCCGGAGCCAAAGACCTACACCTTCAGGGCGCCTGTCACGGCAGGTGAGTCATTGGCCTTTGCCGGTTTTGATCTCGTCAACCTGGCCAATAACCACAGCCTGGATTATGGCCCGCACGCGCTCAGTGACACCCTGGAGATCCTGGCGGCAAACGAGATCCAGACCGTGGGCGCCGGGATGGATGCCGCCCAGGCCTATGCCCCCGCGTTTATTGAAGTGGATGGCCTGCGCATTGCCTTTTTGGGGTTCGTCGACGTGCACCCCACCGACTACGATTACCGGGCATGGGAAGCCGGACCCAACCAGCCCGGTGTCGCCTGGGCACACGAAGACCGGGTCCGTGAAGGTGTGATAGCCGCCAAAGCTGAGGCCGATATCGTCATCGTCCTTGTGCATAACGGCTATGAACTGGTTGAGCGGATTGGCAGCCAGCAGCAGCTCATCGCTCAAGCAGCCATTGAGAGCGGTGCCTCCCTGGTGATTGGCAGCCACCCCCATGTTTTGCAGCGCATCGAACGCTACCAGGAGGGTTTAATCGCTTACAGCCTGGGTAATTTCGTGTTTGATAATTATCTCTTTCCCCCCAACTATTCGGGCATCCTGGTCGTTGAGCTAACCTCGCAGGGCGTCAAATCCTATCATATGATCGATGTCATCGTCCAGCTCAATGGCGTCCCACAGATCATGCCCTACAACCGCGACAATTAAATTCCCCCCCTACGAATCATCCTCAATACAAATCGGGCTGCCTGAAGGGGATCAATGCCAAAATCACGGCTTGCTCATACAGGGTTTTACGGGTGACCACGTCCCCGGTCAGCAAGCCCACTGCTCCATTCTTCTGTTTGGAATTCTCCTTGCCAAACACCCGGTCATCCGCATCACCCAGCTCTAAACCCGCTTCAACCAGGCGTCTGACAGCATCGGGTAGCTGAAAGTGGGCCGTGCGCGAGCTGCCAACCCGATCCGCAGAGCACACCACAATCCAGGCAAAAGAAACCATCTCCCCATCCAGCGTATCGCAGCCGCCTTCCACGCCCACCCAATACTCCCCTTGCGGCACTGCCTCTCTGGCAGCCTGGGCCCGGTTCTCCGCTCCCCGGCGTGCAACCCCCTCGGATAGGGGCTGGTCACTCACCCCGGATTCCACCGAGACCGTATCAACAACAAATGTCTCCCCTGGAAACATGCGGTTAAAACCTGCCAGCACAGCTTCGACCTTGACCGGATTTTTTGAGGCGACCACAATTTTCTTCATGCTTCTGTTAACCTCATAACCTGGGGAGTTCAATCGTCTTTTGGTACTGGTATTTGCCCTTCCTATCCGCGTAGGAGGTTTCACAATCCTCATCCGCTTCAAAGAACAGCACCTGGGCAATTCCCTCAAAGGCGTAGATCTTGGCAGGCAGCGGTGTGGTGTTGGAGATCTCCAAAGTGACAAAACCTTCCCATTCCGGCTCAAAGGGGGTCACATTGACGATAATTCCGCAGCGGGCGTAAGTACTCTTGCCCACACAGATCGTCAGCACGTTGCGCGGGATGCGGAAATATTCCACGGTGCGGGCCAGCGCAAAGGAATTCGGCGGGATTACACACACTTCGCCTTTAAAATCCACCATTGACTGGGGATCAAAGTGCTTGGGGTCAACGATGGTCGAATGCACATTGGTGAAGATTTTAAATTCATCCGCCACGCGGATGTCATACCCATAAGAAGATGTCCCATAGGAGATCACTCCATCACGCACCTGGCCCTCCTCAAAGGGCTCGATCATCCCATTTTCAACAGCCATTTGGCGAATCCACCGATCAGCTTTGATTGTCATCGCAAACATTCTCCTGATAATTGCAAAACCCAGCCACAGCCATTTCAGTCCAGCTGAACAGAAATAAAGCCCAGTGAACCGGGTTCAAGCGTAAAAAAGAATTCATACATCCGGCCTGAGATAAAGGCCAGTCGATAGTCACCAGGGGGAATATCCGGGACGACAAAATTCTCACCCATCACGGGATGCCCGTTGACACCCGCCGGGTAATAAGTCACCGGGTAATAATGGGCTTCCACACCGCCAGTAGTAGAGAGCTTTTCAAGTGTGAGCGGAAATTTTGAGACTGGATTTCCCCCCCGATCCAGGATATGGCCTGCCAGGGTGACTGTGGCCTGATGTTCAGTATCATCAAGCGGTGCAAACCACAGCACCGGGTTCGTCGTGCTGGCGTAGTCATTGTGCGCCACGCGCACTTCAAAATGCAAGTGCGACCCATCGGCAGCCCCGGTGGCGCCCACCCGGCCGATTTCCTGGCCTGCAGATACTCGGTCCCCCACCTCTACTTCAATTTCAGAAAGGTGCGCATACAATGTGTACACATCCTGTGCCCCATCCAGCAAGCCCGTATGTAACAAAATCACCACCTGGCCGTAGAACCCAACAAAGGGTCCCAGCTGGGTTTGGCTATCTGGGCCGGCAAAAATCACCTCGCCATCCTGTGCTGCCAAAACAGGCGTACCATGCCCGTTAGGAAATTCCACCCCATAATGCAGGTCGAAATTGCCATTTGCTGTGCTGCCATAAGGATAAGATCGGTCAATCGTCCTGGTAAACCCCTCGCCAATCGGACGCGCCAGCCAGCCCGGCCAGGCCAGGGCGCAGAATACCTCACCGCACGCCAATCCCGTCAGCTCGGGCTCCGAAACCTCCGTTGGCGCAAGCGTTGGCCTTTGTGGGGTGGGGGTGACCGCAACTGCTTCTGCTGGCTCAGAGTCGTCAACTTCTAAAACCCATTGTGTTGCTATGGCAGTGGGCTGGGGCAAGCCCTCAAACCCGCCCTCAACCGGGGAGCAGGCAGTAACAAGTAATAATAGAAAAACTACCCAAATAAGTGGTCTTCGCATGCGATTTTACGAAAGGTTCAGGCCGCCGCGGTCGTTCAACGCAGCTCTCATCGCGTCTTTCAACTTGGCAGCTTGCGCCTCAAGCGAACGTAACTCAGTTAGCATGTTCGCCGGTTCTGGTTCCTCCTCCATACCCAGCAAATTGATGCGCACATTCAGCCCGGCTCCCTCCAGGGCAGCCTGGGCTAACGCCGCTGCAGAGCCAGCATCAGAGATCGCATTGACATTGCCCAATTCCGCCGCTTTATGTGCCAGCCCCAAAATTTGCACAGCCTGCCGCGCAACGTACAAGGGCACTTCAGCGGCGTTGATCGAAGCCGCCTGGATCGCCTGCAAGCGCTCTGCTTTCTGCTGATCGGTATCACGGGGCAAGCGCATGGCTTTCATATAGGACTCAAAGGCGTCGGCATCCTTCTCAACCGCCAGGTGCATGGCCGCTTGCAGCGCCAGTGCCTCCTCAATTAATAGCCACATGTGTGCTTCGACATCGGCATATTTCTTTTTACCTACCGTTACCCGCCCAACCATCGCCACCAATGAGGCCGCCATGGCCGCGCCATAGGCCGCCGCAGAGCCGCCGCCCGGGGTAGGATCGCCAGAGGCCAAAGCCGCCAGGAAGCCCTCGTCCTGGGCCTTGATCGGGCTTTCATCCGCTGGTGAGGCTGCCTGGTAAAGCTGGTTTTCCAAAATCTGCTCAGGGTCAAACTGGTCCATGTGCATATACCACACAGCCGCATCTACCAGGGCCTGGTTGGGCACCAGCCCAACCAGCTCGGAATGATGGATACCTACGCCATAGCGCTGCGCTTCCCGACGGATCATCTCCACCACCCGCGCCATCGGGGTGCGCTGGTAGTTCGTCAGGTTCATTGAGACTTGCGCCCGACCTTCTACCAATACGCCCATCGATTTAACATAACGCAAACCGCCAGACGAATGCCGGATAGCCCGGGCAATCTTATTGGCAATGACCACATCATCGGTGGTCAGGTAAACGTTATAGGCAATCAATGGCTGACGGGCGCCGATCACCGTGGCGCCTGCGCCGGTCAGCCTGGATGGCCCAAAATCGGGCTCACGCGCCGGGACTTCGCCAATCTCTTGCTTGAGGGTTTCATACTGCCCCCGGCGGATATTTTCCAGGTTGACCCGCTCTGGCCGGGTGGCGGCCTCTTCATACAGGTAAACCGGGATTTTCAGTTCCTCACCCACACGCTTGCCCAACCGGCGCGCCATCTCCACACATTCCGCCATGCTGATCCCCGAAATAGGGACAAAGGGCACCACATCTGTGGCGCCAATGCGGGGATGTTCCCCTTGGTGCTGGTCAAGGTCAATCAATTCACCGGCCTTGGCGATGGCCAAAAAGGCCGCCTCTTCAACCCCGCCCGGGTCGCCCACAATCGTGAGCACGGTTCGGTTGTGGTCCAGGTCTGAATGCCGGTCCAAGATGCGTACGCCTTCCACGGATTCAATCGCGGCGAGGATCGCCTCAATCACCTCTGGGCGCCTGGCATCAGAAAAGTTCGGTATACACTCAACAATGGGATTGGCCATAATTACTCCTTTTAAGTCTTTTTGTAATTATACTCACATTATCCATCGTCTTTGAGCGCGGCAAGATATCGCCAGCATCTCGTTCTTGCTACGTTCACAAACTCAACAAAGCTCCCTGGCGTTGTGTGTTAATTGATTTCGAAAGTGATGTTAGTCTGTTGGCTGATGTTATCGGTCACCGGACAGCGAGCATGCACCTTCTCAAAAAAGGCTGCCTTTTCTTCGTCAGTCAGGTCCGCATCGATGGTCACTTTCTCCCGAATTTCCATAAAACCCGCCCGGCCTTCCTTAGTTTTGCCCATGATGAAGTCAACATCATAATCGCCCTCAACCTCTACTGAGAAACCTCGCAGCTTAATTTGCTCCTGTTTGGCAATGATGGCTGCCACCATCGCCAAACAACCGCCCAGGGAAAACAGTAAATAGGCCAATGGGTTGGGTCCAGCGTCCGTGCCGCCCATCATCGGGGGTTGATCAATGATCACCGTGTGATCGCCCACCTGGCCGTCAACCCGCATACCACCCTTCCAATCAGAAGAAATTTTCTCAGTACGGATCATCATTCGTCGCTCCTTAATTCATTAGAAGTTAGTTTAATATTTTTGCTTATAAGCATTATATCCGACCCTGCAAATAGCCAATTCCCTGTGTACAAGCCTCCCCGTAATACCCGGTTCATGGTCGTCATTGGGCAGCGAACAAACATTTCCGGTTAACCACAAGGCCTCGCCCAAAGCAAACATATCAATTTTCTTTGTGTGATTTTTAATTATTTCAACATTCCCCTCAATTTAATTAACCCTAAATCGACATAATGTAAGAAATATTAACTACACTGTTGACAAAATGCAATTTTATGATAGAATGGGAGTATAAAATGATGTTTAATCTTATTAAAGGTACTCAGTAGGAATTTTTGAACTATCAAAACCTGCTAGAATTAACCTCATTATAACATCATTGTGAAATTTGGCAAAATGGTCGCATAACAAAAGGAGGCATGGATGCAAAAAATGCCGGAGCAATGCCCGCTCTGCAAATCAGATATCCTGATAACGCGGTTTTTCTGTCCCCGCTGTGATACCGCAGTGGAGGGTCACTTTCAGCCTTATACTGGGCCTTTTGCCGACCTGACCGACGAGCAAATCAACTTTATTCTGACCTTCGTGCGCTGTGAGGGCCGGTTTAACCGCATGGAAGAAGAGCTCAACCTCTCCTACCCCACCTTACGCAACCGTCTTTATGATGTCATCCGTGCTTTGGGTTACGAGCCCGGTAAAGAGGATGAACCCAGCCTTTCCCCAGAAGATCGCCGCCGTATCCTCGATGATCTTGAGCGCGGGAAGATTTCCCCGCTGCAGGCACAGCAACTTTTGCAGGGTCTGGAATTAGAATCAAAGAAAGGATAATCACCATGGTCTCAACAGAAGAAAGAATGCGCATATTGATGATGATCCAGGAGGGGAAAATCTCTGCGTCTGAAGGTGCACGTTTGATCGAAGCGCTCGATGATCTCGGCGCAACCAGTCCGCCCGCGGCCAAACCCACCCGCGGCTATGAGGGCAGCGGAAAACCCCGTTACCTGCGCGTGCTGGTCACCGATACCGACACGGGAAAAACCCGGGTCAACGTTCGCCTGCCTGTCTCGCTGGTTAACTCCGGGATGCGCATGGGCGCCCGCTTTGCGCCTGAAATCGAAGGGCTTGAATTAGAAGACCTGAACGCCTGGCTCAACTCAGGAGAAATCGGCCAGATCGTGGATATCTTCGACGATGAAGACGGCGAACATGTCGAAGTGTTCCTGGAATAACGCCTGTATCCTCCGCAACCATCTTCACCAAGCCCGCTGCTCCGTCGGTGAGCAAAGATTTGACGCACGCAATGCAATTCTTCCGATGACCGCAAATTCACCAATTTGCAGTGATTCACCAGTTCTGCTCATTCGCCACGCCTATGGCAAAAAGGCCTAAAGGATTTCGCCCGACGTATCGATCAACCACCTCCGCCACCAAGTGGTGTCATCCCTATGAACACAGACTCCCCCACTACTGACCTCTCAAACTGGCAATTCCGCTTTTTCACCATCTGGGTAGGGCAGGCTTTCTCCGTCCTGGGCAGCCACCTGGTTGGGTTTGCCTTCGTCTGGCACCTGACCGAAACCACCGGCTCAGCCACCATCCTGACCATCGGAACACTGATGAACGTTCTCCCCCAGGTGATCATCTCGCCCATCGCCGGCGCACTGGTGGACCGCTGGAATCGAAAATGGGTTATGGTTGTCTTTGACAGCATCACCGCCCTGTTCACACTGCTCGTAGCCATCCTTTTCTACATAGAATCCGCCCAGATCTGGCACATTTACCTGGCCATGTTCGTGCGTTCAGCCTGCGGACAGTTCCAATGGGCGGCCATGACGGCCTCAACCAGCCTGATGGTGCCCAAGCAGCACTTTTCACGCATCGCTGGGGCTAACCAGGCCTTGCAGGGTGCGATGAACATCATTGGCCCGGCCTTAGGCGCATTATTGATCGCCGCATTGCCCATGCAGTGGATTTTGTTGATCGATGTGACCACCGCAGCATTTGCAGCCGGTCCCCTGGTCTTCTTTAAAATCCCTCAACCCGTCCGGAATGGTGGCCAGACAGAAGCTGTTGGCAGGATCAAAACCTCCCTCTGGCAGGATCTCAAAGAGGGCTTTTCATATGTGTTGGCCTGGAAGAGTTTAATGGCCATCATTTTGATTGCCATGCTGATCAACTTCCTGATCAACCCAGCCTTCTCGCTGCTGCCGCTGGTGGTGACCCAGCATTTCGGCAAGGGCGCCTATGAGCTGGGCTTCATCAATTCAGCCTATGGTATCGGGGTGATTGTGGGTGGATTGATTCTCAGTGCCTGGGGCGGTTTTAAGAACCGCATCCTGACTTCCGTGGTTGCAATTACCATCTCGGGGGGTGCCATACTGGCCATCGGGCTGGCGCCTGCTAACCTGTTCCTGATGGCCGTGGCCGGCATGGCACTGTTTGGTTTCCTCAACCCAATGGTCAACGGCCCGCTGTTCGCCGTGATGCAGGCCAAGGTCGAGCCCGAACTGCAGGGACGCGTGTTTACACTCCTCAACGCTGGTGCTGGACTGGCCAGCCCCTTGGGTTTGGCCATTGCCGGGCCGGTGGCAGACGCCACCAACAACCAGCTGTGGTTCATCATCGGCGGTATCGCCACTTTGCTTATTGGGCTGGCAACGTTCATGCTGCCGGACGTGCTGGCGCTGGGTTTGAGTATGGACGAAGAACAACCGGAAGCAAAACCTATTCGGGCAGAACCTGCCCTTGACTAGGAAAACCCGTTTCAAGCCGATAATCAAAACAGTGGGGACTGCCTCGGCTGTATTTCCCCTCCCCACTGTTATTATTTCTCTCCCCTTAACCCTATTATTTTGCTAACCATAGGATTTTAATTGTTTCGCAAATCCCCAATTCCCAATACCTGGTTGCCCAATACCTGGTTGCCCAATACCTGGTTGCCCAATACCTGATTGCCCAATACCTGATTGCCTTACACCCGCTCAGCCACATTGACGATCCTATCATTATGTGCTATCCTAATTTAGCCTAAACTAAATTTTCACCCCCTTGCGGGAGGACCCCATGCCAGAGGAATTAAGCC
>JBLRWR010000054.1:0-10605 GCA_047921135.1 Candidatus Brevefilum sp. | reverse complement strand
CATCATCCCCCCAATTATTCAGGAGGACCGATGAGAAAACACATTTATCCCCTTTTAATAACCCTCATGATCCTGGCCATATCCCTGGCATGCAGTTTGCCCGGTTTATCCAGGCCAACGCCCACCGATGAACCGCAGGTCCTTCAGGAACCCACCTCGACAGCAACTGAGGACGCCGCCCAAACCCCGGAGCCGTCCGAGACAGAGGAGGTACTCCCCACCCCCGAGCCCACTGCCATCGAATCGGAACCCACGGCAGAGCCACAACTCAGCCCGGATAACGCGGGTCAAATTGCTTATATCTTCAATGGCAACGTGTGGCGCTATTTAATTGACAGTAAGCAAATCGTACAGGTCACCACCGATGGTATTTCGGGGGATCACATGAACACCTATGGCAAGCCCGGGTTTTCACCGGATGGCCGCTATCTGGGCTTTAACAAAGGCAACAGCTCTTGGATTCTGGACCTGGTTCAAGACACACTAATAAATATCAGCCCGTATGGCCAATTCTTCACATGGACCACGGAGGAGACGCAATTCTTCGGCGTCCAGGGCGATTTCGCCTGCCCGGATATTGAAAACCTTGAAGATCAGAACCTGATCAATTTTGATATCCTCAGGTTTGATCTCAACGACCTGTCTAACCCCACACTTCTGGCCAATATCGGCGGCGGCCTGAAATTCCTGGCCAACATCTCGGGAGATGGGCAGTGGGCAAGCATCGTCCACTGTGCCTGCTATTCGGAGTGCGGATCCGAAAACCTGTGGCACCTGCCTTCAGCCAGTGTGATCGCGCCGCCTGTATCTATCCAGCCCGGCAATATTGATTTTTCGCCCGACAACGCACAGCTCACAGTGAGCCAGCATCAAATGTTTGGGTACTTCCAAAGCCCGTTATACGTCGCTAATGTCGACTATTCCTCGATAGTGGAAATTCTGTCCTTCCCCGGAGTGGCGCCGGTCGATTCCCGCTGGTCACCCAATGGCGAATGGATCGCCTTTACCGGCATCATCATTGACGAGGATGAATTCACGGATGTGGATCGGTGTGTCCGCCTGGTCCGGCCCGACGGCAGCCAGGAATACGTGGTTGAGTGCATGTTCGCGGATTTTATTACCTGGTCACCGGATGGTGCTCAATTGCTCTACAGCCAAACCGTTGCCGGCCAAAGGCAATTTTATATCTACGACCTGGCCACCAGCGCCAGGACAAAACTGCCCTTCCAGGCTGCGCCCTACACCACCCTGGCTTGGGGCAGGTTGCAATAAGCCTGAAAGGTTATACGGAATATCCGTACACCCGAGTAAGCCTGACAATAACGACCCCGCCTTAATTGCGGCGGGGTCGTACGTATGATCTAAGGGCGCTATCCGCAAGTTAACTTTGGGCGTAAAGACTGCCTAATAAGAAGGCTCACATTTTCTAAAGCTCATCAGCGCATAGAATTAAAAGTGCATTTCCCGCAAGTCCTTGATCTCAATTATGTAAGGCGCCAGTGCATTGCGGATACCCCTCTCGTCAATTTGATTAACCTTTAATGTGACCTCGCGATCTTCTGTGCTTTCACCGGCAAAAGTGCTCAAGGCAATGATGTTACCCCCGGCTTTATCAATTGCCTTCGTGAGGTTATGCAGCACACCCGGCTCTTCTTTGACCAGGGCGGTCACCCGCACACCAGATTCGCGCGCCCCCAACATCTCCAAAAAGACACGGAATAGGTCCGTTTGTGTGATCATGCCAACCACCGCCTTGCCCTTCAGCACTGGCAGCCCGCCAACGCGGTGATCCGCCATGATGCGGGCGGCCTCCTCCAGGGGCGTATCCTCCATGACGGTGATCACCTCGGTTGTCATCACCCGTTCGACGGTTATTTTACTGACCAGGTAGTTGATCTCCCACACAGATAGGGATGTCGCGTCGGAAGGCGAGGCATGCAGCAAATCCTCTTCCGAGACGATCCCGACGAGCTTACCTTTTTTATTGATCACAGGGTAGCGGCTGACGCGTTCTTTCCGCATTTGCGCCAGGGCTTCCTGGATGGGTGTATCTGGGGACACAGACAAAACCGGGCGAGACATTCTTTCACCAACCAACATAAGATTTCTCCTTTATAGTGTTGCTTGTAACCTTCGCAAATGCTTCAAGATATGTTTGATAGAGATATTATACACAATCAGCGTATAAATCTCATGTTCAATTTTTAGTTTTCAACAGACACTTTGTGAAAAAGTGGAAATTTTAATGCCCCTCACCACAAGGACAGCTAGGATTTTTTCTGATGACGAAATCAGCATAAATATGACTCTTGTCAATCTCCCACAGCCTCATCCCTATCTGGGTCGGAGTGCATGTTTAAATCAATCACAACGGGTAAGTCACCATGCTGGGACGCAAAGCCAACCGCCCCCAGCCCCCAGGTCGTTTATAATATCCAAATGACGACGCTGCTTTCCTGATTCACACGATAAACCTGCCCAATCATGGCCGTGATGGATTGCATTTTGACATAAAAGATGAAGTTCCCTCCTCAACTGAAAGGCCCGCCATGCCCGTTGAACTGATCCTCGCCCCACCGGCAACCGGCAAGACCACCGCTTGCATCCAGCGCATCCAATCGCTCCGCCAGCGCGAACCCCTCGCGCCGGTGTGGGTCCTGATTCCGGATGCACAAAACGCCACACACTTTCGCCAGCGCTTGGCTCGCACCGGCGGCGGACTGGGTGTGAACGTCAGCACCTTCCGTACCCTGTATACCGACCTGCTGGAGCGTTGCGGCCGCTTCACCCCAGTGATCACCCCCGCACTGGCACACCGCCTGGTCCAGGAGGCCATCGACGCGGCATATGCTGCCGGTGGGCTGACGCATTACGCCGCCATCCGAACCAAACCCGGGTTCATCAGCGTCCTGCAGGACATCTTCTCCGAGCTGCGCAGTGCTTACATCTCTCCCGAGCGGTTCAGCGAATACACCCACAATGCCGGTCCCGCCAAGTCCGAACTGGCAAGCCTGTACGCCCGCTTCGTCGCCCAATTAGAGGCGATCGGTTGGATCGACCACCACGGACAAATCTGGGAGGCGATCGACATCCTGGAAAAAGATCCTGGCGCTGCAGCGCACATCCGCCTGCTTGTCGTGGATGGTTTCAGCGCCTTTGCCGGCGCCCGGCTGGCATTCCTCAAAGGGCTGGCTGCCCAGGTGGGAGAGCTGCTGATCACCTTGCCCGGGCAGGGCACTTCGACCCGCCCGGTCCATCGCCGGGTACAGCCGGTGATCGAGGCGCTTATGCGCGAGCTCGCCCCCTTGGTGACTCAACTGACCACCCCACCTCACCTGCCCCCCGCAAGCCAGCACCTGGAACAGCACGTGCTCGACCCCGGCGAGTTTCATAAACTTGACGCCACCACACCGATCTTCCTGGCAGCCCAATCCCAAGGGGAGGAAGCCCGCGAAGCCCTGCGCTGGGTCAAGCGCCTGCACCTGCGGGAAGGCCTACCCCTCTCGGATTGTGCACTGTTCGTCAGCCACCTGGAGGACTACCGCCCCCACCTGCGTGCCGCAGCGGCGGAATTCGGGATGCGCGTGCACTTTTCCCAACCTGACCCACTAACGGCCTCTCCGGCTGTGGGCTCACTGCTCAACCTGCTGGAACTGCCCCGGGGTGACTTCAAAACACGGGCGGTGTTCAACGCCCTGCGTTCCCCCTACTTCAATTTTGGGTTGAGCACTGAGGATGTCGATCATCTGGAACTGGTCAGCCAAAAAGCCCGCATCGTCAGCGGGAAAGCGCAATGGGCAGAAGCCTGGGAGATGCTCATCCCTGCCAGCCGGGACGCAGGGGAAGCCCTGGATGATGAGCGCCGGGAGCGCAACCCCCTGCGGGATGTGGACCTGCCCGCTTTACAGAGCCAATTTTCAAGCTTCTGGCGTACCTTTGATGAAATCGGTCAAGCCCGTTCTCAGACTGCATGGGTAGCCTGGCTGGAAGCGACCCTGGCAAACCTGGGCTTCTACGGCCAGCTGATCAGCGAGCGTGACCACGAAGCCTACCAAATCCTGGGCGAGACCCTGGGTGCCCTGGTCCTCAGCGAACAGGTGCTTGGTGAGCGGCTGATCGATTACGAGCGGTTCCTGTCTGATCTGACCGGCGCGGTCCATGGGGCCCGTTGGGATGAGCTGCGGGAAGCGCGTCAGGATGCCATCTTTATCGGCGCCATCCACCGGGCGGAAGCTTCCCGTTTCAAGGCAGTGGCGCTGCTGGGATTCTCTGAGGGGCTCTTCCCGGTTGTTGAACACCCCGACCCGTTCCTCGATGAAGAAACCCGTTTAGACCTTGGCCTGGACCCCCAATTAGGTCGCGAGCAGGCCGGCACTTTCTACCAGGCCGTTACCCGCGCTGAGCGGCACCTGCTGATCACCCGACCCTACCTGGCAGAGCATGGCGAAAGCTGGGATGCCTCTCCCTACTGGGCAGCATCGGCCTCCCTGTTTTCAGACAGTGCCCTGCAGAAGGTCAGTCCAGGCACAGCCCGCCAGCAGTCAGAGGCCGCCTCCCCCCAGGAACTGCTGTTTTGGGCGGTTCAGCAAAAAACCTTGCACTATCACAACGATGGACAGTTGGTATCCGGTTGTCAGGACCTTCGCCGGGCGCGGGCTATCCTGGCTGCGCGCCGATCAAAGCAGCCCGGGGGCATCTACGAAGGGGACACCGAAACCCTCACAGAAGAGCTGGCCGAGAAATACGCCCCCGGCCACACCTGGAGCTCCTCCCGCCTGGAGACCTATGCCACCTGCCCTTACCAGTATTACGTGCAAAACGAGCTGGGGCTCGAGCCCAAAGAGCCGCCCGAGCTGGGCCTGGATGCCGCCCAGGTCGGCACAATCCTGCATGCCATTTTGGAGCAGGTTTACCAAAAGGCCGATTCGACCACAGATCTTGTGTCCTTGCTGGCCATCCTTGCGAATACGGCAGCCAGCGTGTGCGCCGATGCGCCCCGCAAATTGGGCTTCCGGCCCTCACCGTTGTGGGAGGTGGAGCAAGCCCAGTTCATCGACATGCTGCACAAGACGATCGAAGCGCTCTATGCTGAAAGCCAGGGCTGGACCCCGATCCGTTTTGAGGCCAAGTTTGGCATTCACGACACACCAGCACTCGAGCTGGACCTGGGCAGTGAATTTGTCCGCCTGCGCGGGGTGATCGACCGGGTAGACCAACGCACGGACGGCCTGCTCCGTGTGATTGACTACAAAACCGGGGGGTCCCACCTTGCAGCCAGCGACCTGCACAGCGGACGCCGACTGCAACTGGCGATCTACGCCCTGGCTGCCCAGGAAGCCCTGGGGCTGGGCACAGTTGTGGAGGGTTTTTACTGGCAGATCCGGGCAGCGAAAGCCAGTTCAATTAAGCTCTCCAGGTTCAAAACCGAGGGGCTGAAAGGGCCGGAGGCTGCCTATACTGTGGCGCTGGACCATATTAAAAACAACCTGGTCGATATTCGGTCCGGTCAATTCCCACCGATTCCACCCAAAGGCGGCTGTCCTAGCTACTGTCCGGCCGTCCTTTGGTGCTGGCGCTACCAGGCCGGCTATTAAGGAAAACTAAAATATGACAGATTCACGCATCATCCGACTCCTCGAGTCCTTTAACCTCAATCCCCAGCAGCACCTGGCCGCTAGTGACCGCGGCCGGGATGTGGTCGTCACCGCTGGCGCGGGCAGCGGGAAAACGTCCACACTGGTGGCGCGCTACACCTCCCTGCTGGCTGAGGGCATCCCGCCCCGCCGGATCGCCGCGATCACTTTCAGCATCAAGGCCGCCCGCGAGATGCGTTTCCGGGTGCGGGACAAACTGTTTCAACTGCAGCAAAGCGCAACCAGTGATCCGGAACGCCAGGCTTGGGTACAACTCTCGGCCCAGATGGATGCCGCCCGTATCAGCACCATCCACAGCCTGTGCGCTGAGATCCTGCGCGCCCACCCTGCTGAAGCCGGCATCGATCCCCGTTTTGAGATCGTCGATGAAAGCCTGTCAGCGGCGCTGCGCGTCCAGGCGGTGGAGGATACGCTCAAAGCCCTGGTGGAAGAGGCATATTTCGCCCCGCTGCTGAAGCATATCAATACCTACGAAATAACAGAAATGCTTAAACAATTGCTCAACCAGCGCCTGATCGCATCTGATGTGTTTCATCTGCAGGTTGATCACCTTTCGCTGATCAAAGAACAATTGCATGTCCGCCTAAACCTGCCTGCAATCAAGGACAAGATGGATGAACTGGACGGCATGAGCCAGCGGGAACTGGTCACAGATGGGGGTGACAAACTGGCCCGCATGGTGGCGGAATTATTGGAAGTGTGGGAGCAAGCCCAGCGAGCCCTGGCGGAAGGTGACCTGTTTATGTCCATAGATGCGCTCTTCCGGGCACGCCGCACACTTATGGATGGGAGAGTGGGAAAAAGAGACAGCTGGGTTAAAGCCCAGGTGTCAGAACTGCGGGATAACTTCGATCAACTGGTCAATCCAATCACTGGCGGCGCAAAGTCTGATGACCCGCAACCCTCCCCGGAAACCGAAGCCCTGTTCAGCGACCTTTTACCCCGCTTGCGCAAAGCCTTCGAGACATTGTGCCAGACCTACCAAAACCTTTTAGAAACTCGCCAGGCCCTGGACTTCGACGACCTAGAGCAAGGTGCGCTCCAGCTTTTACAGGATGAAGAGATTCGCACACGCTGGCAGAACGAGCTGGATGCTATCCTGGTGGATGAGTTCCAGGATACCAACCGCCGCCAGCAGGACATCATCGAAGCGCTGACGGGGCCGTCTGGCCGTTTGTTCATTGTGGGCGATATGCGCCAATCCATCTATCGTTTCCGCCAGGCGGACGTGACCGTCTTCAAATACGTCCAGGACCGGATCCGGGCTGAGGGCGGGCAAATCATCGACCTGCCGCTAACCTATCGCGCCCATGAACCCCTGCTGGAAGCCACCAGCGACCTGCTTTCACCGGTGATCGGCACCCAGCCCGACCCAACCCGGGACTATTACGTACCCTTCACATCAATGGAAGCCCACCACAAACAACCGCCTGAGGGGCTTCAGAAACCGTATGTGGAGTTTGTGTTTGGCGCAGGAGAAGATGCCGAAACCGCCCGGCCGACGGCTGCCCGGGCATTGGCAATCCGCTTATTACAGCTGATGGAAGAAGGGCAGATCAAAACGTGGGACGAAGTGGCGCTGCTGTTCCGTGCCTCGACGGGCTATGCCGATTACGAAGAAGCGCTGGAGGAGGCCGGCATCCCCTTTGTGACCGTTGCGGGCCGGGGTTTCTATGACCGCCCGGAGATCCGTGACCTGATCAACATCCTGCGCGCCCTGGCTGACCCCAGCGACGACCTGGCCTTCGCCGGCTTACTGCGCTCACCAGCCTTTGGCCTGAGCGACGCAGCCCTCTACCGGCTGCGCCAAACCGGTCTGCCCTACTGGCAAGCATTGCAGGGAGATCTATCTTGCATAGAAGCTGAGGATCAGGCCCGCGCCGGGAAGACCCTGGAGGTTGTTTCGCAGTTAATGCCCCAGGTAGACCGGATCCCGGTGGCAGAACTGCTCTCTCAAATCGTCACCACCACCCAGTACCGTGCCATCCTGGCCACTGCCGATGTAAAAGAGGGCGCCGAGGATGCCAGTTCAACCGGGGGGCGTTTGTGGCGCAACCTGGATAAGCTGCTTTCAGATGCCCTGGCCAGCGAGGAACTCAGCGTACGCAATTACCTGGAGATGCTTGAGACGCTCAATGACGCCGGTGCGCGTGAAGGTGAGGCCTCGGCTGAAGCCCAGGGCGCGGTGCAATTGATGACCGTTCATAAATCCAAAGGTCTGGAGTTCAACGTGGTTGTCCTGGCCGCTGCCAGCCGTCAGACCCGGTCATCCAGTGAGCTGGCATACCTGTTTGAAGAATTTGGCGTTGCCTTCAAGCTTGATCCGCCGGCAATGCTATACAACCTGGCCAAAGCCCTGGATAAAGACCAAAATGACATGGAACAGTTGCGCCTGCTGTATGTTGCCCTAACTCGCGCCAAGCATAAGCTGATCATCAGCGGTCACGCCACCCCGAACAAAGACGGTGACCTGGTTTTTGGCGCTTGGGCAAAAGAGTTGGTGGAGAAAGCCGGTTTGGTCCCCCAGGATTTGCATCAAGCTGGCGCTGAACCCTTTGAACACCTGACAGACAATCACTACCCAGTGCGGGTTTGGTGCTTGCAGGACGGTCATCCTCTGACCGGGATCACCTTGCCAGCCCCAGCAAAAGTTGACCTGCAAAAGAGCGACCTGCGTCCGCTCTATAAACCCCTGGAAGCCCCCAAGTCTGATCCAGCACATGGAGATGAAAAAGAAGCGTCCATCGATCCTTTACACTGGCGCGCCACCGGGATGGATGAGGAGCTTAAGGGGAGGGTATTGGGAAAACTGGTCCACAAGGCGCTCCACCGCTGGTGCTTCCCGGGCGAACCCCATTTGAATCGACTTCTGAAAGACGAAGCCCTGCGCGAAGGCTTGGTCAGCCAATACCAGCTTGAACACGCCATTCACCAGGCGGTTGTGCTGCTGGAGCGATTGCGACAGCACCCCCTGTGGACACGCGTCGACACAGCCTCTGAGCGCTATTCAGAATTGCCTTACGCAATCCAGTTTGGCGCCCGGATGGAGAGTGGGTACGTAGACCTGCTGTATCATGATGGGAACGGTTGGCAGATTGTTGACTTCAAGACCGATGAGATTTTCACTGTGGGGCGCAGGGAAGACTTGATCTGCAAGTATACACCTCAGGTCCAGCGCTATCAGCGAGCGGTCAGGCAGTTGCTGGGGGTTGAGGCCAAGGCCAGCATTTGCTTCCTGGATGATCACGGACAGGTAACTATGGTGGAGGTTGGGTGAAGCCAAGCCTGTTTTGATCATGTGCAAAAACAGGGTTTCTCTCTGATACTATACGATGTCACAACACTGTATTTTCAGGTTGAAGAAGCAGATGAATATCGAAAGCCAGGGCTGAGTAAGGAACGCCGGTTGGAACCCCAGATCATAATTGGTCTGTTAGTCGATAAAAATGGCTTTCCATTGGGTTTACATAGCTTTGAGGGCAATAAAGCTGAAACCAAGACCCTGTTACCGGTTATAGAAGCTTTTCAGGCTCAACATAAGCTCTCCAATGTTACTATCGTGGCTGATGCAGCCATGCTTAGTGCATCTAACCTCGAAGCCCTTACAAAAGCTGGCTACACTTACATTGTTGGTTCCAGACTTCATAAAGTCCCTTATGCTATTGCCGAATATCAGAAGAATGGTGAATTGAGTGACCAGCAGATTGTCACAGTGCAACAGGATGATTACCGGGTAATCTATCAATATCGGGCCAAACGAGCCGCATTGGATCTCCGCAACATAGAGAAACAGGTTTCCAAAGCGATGAAAGCCATTAATGGTCAAATACCGGCCAGCAGAATGAAATTTGTGAGCGTAAGCCCAAAGAGTAAACAACTCAACCAGAAACTGATCGATAAGGCCAGGTCTCTTGCGGGTATCAAAGGGTATGTCACTAATCTGGATATCCCGGATCAGGAAGTGATTGCTTATTACCACCAACTTTTTCAGATCGAAGCGACTTTCCGCATGGCCAAATCAGATCTGAGAGCTAGGCCAATCTATCATCGAAAGCGAGATTCTATTGAGGCGCATCTGACAATTGTTTTGGCAGCTTTGGCAATCAGCAGAAGAATTGAGCGTCTGACCGGGATCAGTATCAAGCAGTTTGTAAAATTGCTTCGTCCAATCCGTTCAGGCATTGTAACCATCAATGGAAAAGAGATATTGGCTGAACCTGAAGTTCCAGAATCCGTGAAAGAATTACTAATTCGCCTTTCTTCAGGACACTAGTTTGATAAACTCAGGTATTAACGACATACACTCGACAATATCGGGTATTCATCTGATTGCTCATATAACATCTTCATCAAATCCTCAAAATAGGCTGAGGATTCTCGAAAAGTTTGCTTTTTCGCCTCCGTCTCAAGAATAAAATTCCACGCCTCGGACACCAAGCGTTCCCGTAACAATTTTGCCGTTTCTGGTTGATGAAAATATGGATCACCTTGCCGGCCAAACCTGAATTTCTTGATTTTGAAACCATTGAACCCGCCATGCCCGCAGCAGGGACGCATGATTTCTAATACATCCGCGTCATGAACAATCCGTTTTTCAATGCCGTATTCCCCATGCTTTAAAATTAATTTCGCCACAAAATCTGCGTAGCTCTGGTCGTACCTTTGCTGCACCAGGTAATCATGGCATAATTGTGAGCTATCCTTTTCCCAAAAATCAGGCCCATTACCCTGACGACCTGCATCATGAAATGCAACTGCCATCCGCACGGCAAAAATATCCACCGGCACATTTTGATCGAAAATGTAGAATCGACTGATCCACTCAGCAAAAATCACCGCTCGAAAAATGTGCATCCGGCCATGGATGCCAGAAAAATCGAAACTTGCTTCATGTTGTTGATAAATCGGCGAAATTTCCTTCACCAAGATCGTCTGAAAGTCCGTCCACCCC